>DASSFG010000492.1:0-10743 GCA_035694685.1 Pirellulales bacterium | reverse complement strand
GATCTGTGCGGGGGGTGGCCCGCAAGGGCCATCCCTACCGCGATCGGCAAAGAGAGGGAGGAGGTTGCGCCGCGCGGCGTCTGTTGATTTAGTCCAGTGCTAGCACAAATGCCGGCGACAGGCGGCGTGCGACGCGCGTGTCGCCGCGGCCGGCGCAAACTGGAAGCAGGTAGGTCAGTGACTCTGCACGAATCGGAGTTGCTCGTTTCCTTCCGTCGATTAGCGAAGAGCTTCGCATCGAACGAAAGTGGCGATGAATCGCCGCACTCCAAAGGAGCTGGCGCTAAGCGCTTTCGCGGATGCGGGCGGGGGCAATGTGGCCGTCGTCGCTGACGTCGTCGAAGCGCACGGAAACTCGCTTGGAAACGCCTGATTCTTCCATCGTCACGCCGTACAGCGTGCTGGCGCACGTCATGGTCTTCTTGGAGTGCGTGATGACGATGAATTGCGTCCAGGCCAGAAATTCTTGCAACACGCCGATGAACCGCTCGATGTTCGCCTCGTCGAGCGCGGCGTCGACTTCGTCGAGCACGCAGAACGGGCTGGGCCGATATTGGAAAATGGCCAACAGCAAGGCGACGCAAGTGAGCGTCTTTTCGCCGCCGCTCAACAACGAGATATTGCGCAGCTCTTTGCCCGGCGGCCGGGCGACGATCTCGATGCCGCTGTCGAGCACGTCGACGCCCTCCTCCAAAACCACGTCGGCCTGGCCTCCGCCGAACAGTTTGCGGAACAGCGACTGGAAGTTGATCGTCACGGCCTGCAAGGTTTCTGAGAACAGCCGGCGCGTATCGGCGTTGATTTTACCGATGATCTGCACCAGCGAGTCTTTGGCCTTCGACAAATCCTGGAACTGCCCGGAAAGCCCGGCGTGGCGAGCCTCCAGCTCCTCCAGTTCGGCCAAAGCATCGAGATTGACCATGCCGATATGGTTGATCTTGCGGCGCAAGTCGGCGATTTCCTGGTCGATCTCTTCGCGGGCGCGTTGCTCGTCGGGCGATTCGACGGCAGCCAGTTCGGCCAGCTCGATCTGATAGTCTTCGTTCAACCGCGCGGCGAGCGTGGCCCGCTCGTGGCGCACCTCGTTGGCAGCAAGATCTCTGGCGTGCCGCTGCTGTTCCAACGAGCGCGCCTGGGTTTGCGACGTTTGTGCGGCGGCTTGCAGTTCGCTGCGCGTCACTCGCTGGCCGTCGAGCCGCCCGCTCAGCTCAGCGGCCTCGGCCGCGAGCGTCTCGCGCAACAGAAAGCAGCCGGCCAGCTCACTCTCGGCGGCCAGCACGTTGGCCTCGGCCAGGCGGCGGCGCTGGCGCGCACGCGTCAACTGCTGACGGCAGTCTTCCACACTGCGTCGGCGTTCCTGCTGATCGCGCTGGAGCTGAGCCAGGTGCGTATCGAGACTGGCCAGCCGTTCTTCGCTTTTGGCGGTATCGACCTTGGCGGCCGTTACCTCGCGCTGGCTCTGCTGCACGCGCTCGTCAGCCTGCCGCAACCGCTGCCGCACCGCTTGCGAAGCTTTTTCGAATCCGCTCTGCCGCGACTTGGCCTCATCGAGTCGCCGACGGGTTGCTCCCAGCGACGCCGCCGCCGAGGTCATCGCCTGCTCTTCTTGCCGGCATTCGGCCGACAGCCGCGCGAACTCTTCGCCAAGTTGCGTTCGCCTGGCGTCGGCAGCGTTTACTTGTGCGCGCCGTTCACTCACGTCGCTCGCGGCCCGGTCGCGTTCGGCGGATAGTTGGTGTTCGCGGCTGATTGCCGCGGCAATGCGTTGCTCCAGGAGGTCGACCTGCGTGCGCGCCGCGGTAACAGCCGCAGACAGATCGGCCGTCTGCTGCTTGAGTGCCCGCAACTCGCTGCGGCGAGAGATCAGGCCGCCGGCGGTTTGCTTGGGGCCAAGCGACAGGCTGCCGTCGGCGGCCAGCAGTTCGCCGCTGAGCGTCACAAAGCTCCGGCCCCGTCCGGCCCCCGCGGCCAGGCTGATGGCATCGCTCAGCTTCTCGACCACCCAAGTGCGCAGCAACACACGACGTACGAAGGAAGACAGCTCGGCGGGAGCGTCGACAAACTGGTCGGCCCTGCCGTGTACGCCGGGCAACCCTTGCAGGTCACCCGCATCGTCCCAGCCCGCCGCATCGGTGTGCGACAAGTAAGCGAAGGTAATTCGCCCCGGCAAACGTACCGACTCTCGCTGTGCCCATTCGAGGAAGGCGGTATCTGGCTCAACGACGAACGCCTGCGCCTTGTCGCCGAGCGCGGCCTCGACGGCCGTCGCCATTTCGATCGACACGTGGATCAGGTCGGCAAGCAGGCCACGCACGGCACGCAACGGCCCATCCGGTTCGCGGCGGATGACCGAGAGCACTTCTTTGACACCCGCGTTCAGACCTTCTTGCCGTGCTTCGAGCTCTGCGAGCAGGCCGGTGCGCTCGGCCGCGGCCGAATGCCGTTCGCGCAATTGGGCCAATTCCAAGCTACGGGCTTTGAGCTCGGCCTGCAGCTCGGTCACTTGCTGCTGCGCGGCTAGCCAGGCCGCGTGCCGCTGTTCGGCGGCCGTGGAAAGTTCGGCGAGCTCGGCGGCCAACCGCGCGCACTCGGCTGCGGCGGTTTGCTGCGCGGACTCGATTTCGAGTCGTTGCCGCGTGCGGTGTTCGCAGGCCGCGCGAGCAGAATCGCGCTGCACGACAAGCGACGTCGCTTCGGTCTCTAGCGCGGCGACCGCGCGCAGCGCTTCCAAGGACGCCGACCGGCTCGTTTCGTATTCGGCGCGTAACTGGTCGAACTCCGCGGCCAGGCGGGCAAACTCCTGCTCGGCCGCCGACGTGGTGTCGAGCCGTTCCTGGTGTCGTGCGCGGGCTTCCGTCACTGCGGCGGCGCTGTCGGCAAGCTGTTGTTGCAGGTCGCCCGCTCGTACGCGCATGGCGGCAAGTTGACGCAACAGGCGCGTCTCCTCCGCTTCGGCCTCGTGCATCTGGCCCCGCTGTTCGTCGACCGTGGCCTCTCGCGAGGCAATCCGCTCGCGGTTGTCGGCGGAACGGCCCTCGCACGTCCGCTGGGCCGCTAGCGTCGCTTGCATGTCAATCTCGATGGCCAGCGCCTGCGCCTCGAGCTGTTCGGCCTCGCGCAAGGCGGCGTCGCGCGCGGCCGCGAGCTCGGTCAGCTCCGCTTCAAGTCTCCCTAGCCGCTCGCCAAGCCGTCGCCAGTCGGCCTGCGCCACTTGCGTGCGCAACTGTTGCAAACGGTCGGCATATTCCTTGTAACGCCGGGCCTTGGTGGCTTGCAGTCGAACGCTGCGCAGCCGGTTGCCTACCTCGTCGACGATGTCCGACAACCGCAGCAGGTTCTGATCGACGCGTTCCAGCCGGCGAAGCGTTTCCAGCTTTTTGGCCTTGAAGCGGCTGATGCCGGCGGCCTCCTCGAACAGCACTCGGCGGTCTTTGGCCGACGCCTGCAACATGACGTCGACTTTGCCCTGCTCTATGACGCTATAGGCCTCGGTGGCGGCACCGGTGCCCGAAAAGAGGTCGCGAATGTCGCGTAGGCGGCACGGTTGCCGATTGATGAGGTATTCTGCTTCGCCGCTGCGGTAGACGCGACGGGTGATGAGCACTTCCGGGGTATCGATGTCGAGGCGTCGCTCGGAATTGTCGAAGGCGAGCGTGGCTTCGGCGGCGTTGAGAGGGTGCCGCGTGGCCGAACCATTGAAGATGACGTCGACCATCTCCTTGCCACGCAGGCTTTTAACGCTTTGCTCACCCAGCACCCATTTGATGGCATCGACGACGTTCGACTTGCCCGACCCATTCGGCCCGACGACGGCGGTGATTCCGGCAGGGAACTCGAAGCGCGTTTTATCGGCAAAACTCTTGAAGCCGACGAGTTCCAGGGCTTTCAGCATGCTGCCATTTTTTGCCGTAAGTCATTGTGTGTCAACGGCAAAGCAGCGACGAATCGGAGGCGACCAGTGCCTTGCAGGGCGTTGACCGCAGGTCGCATGCGATCGACTCATTCAGGATCATCAAAGAATTCCGCTTATAACCCGCCGTGGGTATCCGGGTTTGAGCGAAGTCGTTGACTTACCGTTTCTACCGCGCCCCGCCGCACCTTTGGGGGCGTTAAAATGCGGTAAAATGCACGTGAACGTAACGACGATCAAACCCTTTCCGCCGGTTCCTGAGCTATCTTTAGAAACACACCACCTCATCATCAGCGGTATACGGAGCAAGGAATGGAATGGGTTGCGCTGGGCCTGGTGCTCAATCTGTTATGTTTCTGCGCGCTGGCCGCCTTTGCCTTCTATCGCGTTCACTCGACGAAGCCCGAGCCAACGGCCATGCCGGCTGCCGCCGGTGAACCAACGGATCGCAAAGCTGCTGACAACGGCGATTGGCTCGAGCGGTTGGCCAGCAAGATCGACGACGACATCGACTGCCACTCGTTCCACATCGAGCAGATCGGCGTGGAGCTGCGCGACGCCACCGGCAGCGGCACCGACGACGTGCTCAAAGCGGCCGCGCGCATCTTGATTGCCAACCGCCGCCTACAGCGCGACCTGGCGGAAGCTCAAAAAGAAATTCAACAGCAGCGGCAGGAAGTGGCGTCGCTGGCCGCCGAAGCCCGCACCGACACGCTCACCGGCTTACCGAACCGCCGCAGCCTCAACGAAGATCTGGCGCGCCGCTTCGATCAGTGGCGCCGGCACCAGATTCCGCTGTCGTTATTGATGGTCGACGTTGACCATTTCAAAAAGCTGAATGACACGCACGGACATCAAACGGGCGATGAGGTACTGCGGTTGGTGGCGCAGGCGTTAAGAAAGACGTTGCGGCAAATGGACATGGCAGCGCGGTTCGGTGGAGAAGAGTTTGCCATACTACTGCCCGGCACGCGTTTGAAAGACGCGGCGACCGTGGCGGAGCGTATGCGGGCGGCCGTAGCGGCCGATTGCCGGCAATGCGCCGAGCGGGAAGTTAAGGTGACCGTCAGCCTCGGCCTGGCAAGCGTGGTCGCCGATGAGACGGTCGAAACGTTGATCAAGCGGGCCGACGATGCGCTCTATGCCGCCAAGAATGCCGGTCGCAACCGCGCCTTTTTGCACGACGGGACAAACGCCCTCGCCATTGCTCCTGACTCCGGCGCCGCGCGCCAGCCATTTACGGAAAAGCAATACATCGCGCCCTACAACGGCCACGGGCGGCTTCCCGCGGACGAAGAGTTTCTGGCCGTCCAGTGCCACGACCTGTCGGCCGGAGGATTTTCGTTTATCTGCGACGAGCCGCCGGACTTTCAGAAGTTCGTCGTGCGTTTGGGCAAAGGCGCCGAGGCGTATTACGTTGTCGCCCGCATTGCCAACGTGGTCGACATTGGCGCCGCGGGCCGCCCGCGCTATCGGATCGGCTGCTCCTTTCTGGAACGCATCGGCGGTGCGGTTCCCTCCCCGTTGAATTCCACGGCCTCCTCACCCCCGATCGTGATCTCCGATCCGCAAACGGGCCTGCTGTCGTTTCCTCCGCTGACCAGCGTTTAAGCAAACGTGGCGCAGAAAGTGCATTTGGGTAGCTCGGTTCACGAGAGAGCAGGAGCACAGGTTATGACGTCCAGCGATCGTTTGCGCGCAGCGCTCGTCGAATCTTCACGTATCCAGGCAACTCGCAACCTCGGTCGGTTCCAGCGGCACTCATCGTTGTCGTTGACGGCAGTCTTTGCAGGTGGGCTCACGTTGGCACTATGGCTGCGCGGACGAAGGCGTGCCGCAATCATGGTGGCGGCGCTGAGCTGTGGGGCCTGCATCGCACGCAGCATTCTTTCGCAGCGACAGGCCCCCCAGGGCATGATCGACGACGCGGAGAGCAGTGACGGCCACTCGTTGTCGGTCGACGAATTGAGCCGCCAGTCGTTTCCCGCCAGCGACCCGCCAAGCATAAGGCGAGGCACACAGCCACGAAAATACGTTAGATAGAAAGCCTATGCCGGTTAGCTTGACTTTGATGGCCGCTTGGCTATGATTCGGGCGTAGCGTCAGTGTGCGGCGCTTGCCAACAATTTGATCGGAGCTAGGACAGCCCATGTGCCATTCAAAAGTGGTGCCTGGGTTTTTTGTTTTGGAGGACCCTTTACTTCTGGAGGACGTAATGCGCAAACGAGTAGGAATGTTGGTAGGGGCATTCGTGGCGGTCGTCGGGCTGAGCTTGATCGTGCCCGAACAAACGGCCTTGGCTAGGCATCGTTGCGGCGGTGGTCGCCACCATCGTCGGGGAGGCAGTTGCTGTGGGGTCACTTATTACCAATGCTGCGGCCAGGCGATGAACAACTGCGGCTATGGCGGTTGCGGCTATGGCGGGTATGGCGGCTGCGGCACGGCGGGCGCGGCCGGTTACGGCGGAGCCGCGGGCTATGGTGGAGCCGGCGCGGCTGGCGGAGCGGGCATGCGCGGCCCAACGCCTGCTCCAGGCGGCGGAACCGAGGCGCCAGCGCCTCCCGCCCCGGAACCGGGCGCCTGAGAACTGGCTTGGCGACAAGCGTGATGGCCCTGGGCAGTTCAGGCCAATGATGTTTTTTTGCCGGGTGCGGACCGTGGTTTTTGGTCGGCACCCGGTTCTTTTTTTCGCCGTGCGATTTAACCGGCTCGGGCATAGGCATTGCTTATTTGCAGGCCGCTCTTCAACATCGCCTTTCCAACGATGACCCTATGCCATCCTGCACTCTCGCGCCCAAGCTCCGCTTTTACAACTATGCGCCTGCCGCGACCAGCATTCAGGAACGAATCCTGCGCGGGCTTAAGCAACCTGAAAAACAACTGCCGTCCTTCCTGCTGTACGATGCTCGCGGGATCAGGCTTTTCGATCGGCTGTCGAAAGCCGGCGACTATACGGCGGCCCGCCACGAGAGCCGCCTGCTCGCTCAGTGCGGTCAGGAGTTGCGGCGGCTAGCCGGCAGCCGGGCCACGGTGGTCGAATATGGCAGCGGCGCCGCCCGCACCGCCGTGGTATTGCTGAGATCGCTCAAGACCGTGGCGGGTTACGTACCGGTCGATCTCTCGTTAGCGTCGCTCAAATTTGGCGTGCATCGCGTGCAGCGCGCCAGCCGCGGTCTGGAAATTGCGCCGGTACGGGCGGATTTCACTTCCTGTTTTCCCATGCCGCCATTGGCACGCAGCAGCGCTCGCACGCTCGTCTATGTCTCAAGTTGCACCATGAGCGCGCTCGATTTCGCTGCGGCCACCCGTTTGGTGCAAGGGGCCATCAAGCTCGGCGGCCAGCGCGGCGCAGTTTTGCTGGGCGTTGGCTTGCGCGGGCCATTGGCTGAAGGCGATCCGCGGGCGTTTAACCTGAACGTGCTCCGCCATGTCAATCGACGGTTCGCCGCCAACTTTCGTCAGGAGCGATTTGCCTCGGCACTTGTCTACGACGCGGACCGCGGCCGTAGCGAATTGCGTCTGCTGAGCCAAATGGAGCAAACCATCAAAATCGATCAGGCCAAGGTGCGCCTACGACGTGGTGACAGCATTCTGACCGAAGCGCGGCGGCAATACGGCTGGGACGAAATCAAGGCCCTCGCCGACGACGCCGGCGGCCACGTCGAACGCGTTTGGATAAGCGATGAGCGGGCCGTTGCCCTTTGCCTGTTGCGTCCGGCCCGATGACAGGACGCTGCCGGCCCGTAATAATCGAGCGATTGGACGCCGAGGCCATGAGACGACGCTTACGTGACGGCAACTCCTTCCTTACGTTTGGTGATGTTGGGCACCGGGCCCTTCGCGGCGCCGTTGTTTCGCGCGCTGTACACGAGCCGGCATGAAGTGGTGGCTCTGGTGACGCAGCCGCGGCGCCCGGCCAGACCTGGGGCGCCCGTCAGCATGAGTCTCTTGCGCCAAACGGCCGACGAGCATGGCACGCCCATTCTCGATCCCGAAAGCATTAACACCGACGATGTCCGACGGACGCTTGGCGAGCTTGACGCCGATTTGTTCATCGTGGCCGACTACGGTCAGATTCTTTCGGCCGAGACGCTGGCGACGGCAAGGTTGGGCGGCATCAATTTGCACGGCTCGTTGCTGCCTAAATATCGCGGCGCGGCGCCGATCAACTGGGCCGTTTATCATGGCGATGCCGAAACGGGCGTGACGGTCATTCACATGACGCCGCGGATCGATGCCGGGCCCATTTTGGCAACCGCCACGACCGCGATCGACCCGGAAGAAACGGCGGTCGATTTGGAACACCGGCTGGCCGAGCTTGGAGCGCCTCTGGCAGTCAAGGCCATCGACGACCTGGCAGCCGGCCGCGCCGCCGCGCTCGTGCAAGATACCTCGCTGGCGACTTCCGCCCGGCGGTTGCGAAAAACGGACGGCGCCATCGTTTGGACGCGTCCCGCCGCGGCCATCAAGAACCAGATTCGTGCCCTGGAGCCTTGGCCACGCACGTACACCTTTTGGCATCGGCCCGGCCATCCGCCCTTGCGGTTGATTTTAGGAAGAACGTCGGTCGTCGCCGCGCCGTCGAATATACCGGCGGGCGAGGTCGTGCGCGCCCACGACGAACTGGTCGTCGCCACGGGCAACGGAGGCTTAAAGCTTCATCAGATTCAACCGGCCGGAAAACGAATGATGACTGTGGACGAGTTCTTGCGCGGCCATTCCGTCGAAGTCGGTGAACGCTTTGGCGAGGGTGACGTGTGATGGAAAGCAAACGCGCCATGCTCGACGCCATCCGCCACCAATCGCCGCCCGCTGCGCCGTTGCCGCCGCTCGAGGGATCCTGGATCCGTTACGAAGATCCGCGACGGCAATTTGCCGCCACGCTGGAGCTAGTCGGCGGGCGATGTGTCGTCGTTCGCAACGGGGAAGAAATCAACCGCGAATTGTCCGCGCTGCCCGCGTATCAGGAAGCGAAGCTAGTTTGTTCGCTCGTGCCGGGCGTTGGGCCGGGCAACGTCGATCTTTCGTCGATCGGCGATCCGCACCAGCTCGCATCGCTCGACTTCGCGATCTTACCGGGCGAGTTTGCCGTGGCCGAAAACGCCGCCGTGTGGGTGACTGACGAGGCGGTGGCCCAGCGGGTGATCTATTTCATCGCTCAGCATTTGGCTTTAGTCGTGCCGGCCGGGAGGGTACTCGACAACATGCACGCCGCCTACGAACGGCTGAACTTCGACAAAGCCGGCTTCGGAACGTTTATCTCCGGCCCTTCGAAGACGGCCGACATCGAGCAATCTCTGGTGATCGGCGCGCATGGAGCGCGGTCCTTGACGGTTTTCTTGTGCGAAGATGGCTAAAGCAAATTTCCAACGGACCACTTTCCGCGCCGAACAGGTGGCCCCCGACGTGTTTATCGCTGCCGGCGCCCGGATTGTCGGTGACGTGACGATCGGCGAGGAGTCGAGCGTCTGGTTCAACGCCGTGATTCGGGGCGACAGCGAGGCCATCCGCATCGGTCGTGGCACCAACGTTCAAGACAACTGCGTGCTGCACGCCGATCCTGGTTTTCCTTGCACGATCGGCGACGGTGTCACAATCGGCCACGCCGCGGTGGTACACGGCGCCAAGCTGGGCGACAACGTCGTGATCGGGATGCACGCCATCGTCATGAACGGCGCTGACATTGGCCGCGACAGCCTGGTGGCCGTGGGTGCGGTTGTCACGGAGGGGACCGTCATCGCGCCCGGTTCGCTGGTGGTGGGTCTGCCAGGCAAAGTCGTCCGCTCCCTATCCTCCGAAGAGATCGACCGAAATCGCCGCAGCGCCCAGCACTACGTCGCCAACGCCCGCTCGTTTCGAGACGCTTAGGGCCTTGTGCAGACTACGCTCACGGCCGGCAGTTCGCCGTCAGTCTTTCGGGCATTCGCACCCTGCCTCATCAGATCGAAGCCTGTCAAACCTAATGATTCGGGTTCCAAAGATAGTTTCTGCTCGATGGCGGCGAGAATCTCGGTGTCGCTCGAGAGGGTCTTGGGAAGAACGGAGCGTAGTGGAAAAGGAACGCCGTCCATTCGATAGGCTGTGCCGGGCAAATGAATGCCCGGCGTTGCAGTCCGGAACCTCACTCGCGGCGAGAACGGTGTTTGCCTGCTCGGTGGGTCGAGAACGACGACGGGAATCTGCCGCAGATGATCGACCGCCGCCTCGGGCAGCCAGTCCAAGGTTTCGCTGCCCACCAACAAGCAGGCGTCGGCTTCTTTTCGCCGCAGCACGTCCTGCACGGAGAACTCGCCGGGGTTGTAACGCGGATAGCCGCGGGCCATGTTCACGGCAAAGGGGTAGCCCGTCTGCCAGGTAAGCACCGAGTCGGCGCCGACCACGTTGCCCTGCACCCGCATGCGCATCGCACACCACCGGCTGAAGGCGTTCAAGTCGGTCACTAGTTGCAGCAGTGCCTGCACGTTGCAATGCCCGCCTTCTCCCCGGGCAAGATCGACGCCGAAGAACATGGCGCCATACCGCGAACGTTTCATGCGCTGAGCTAGTTCGCTCAGCAGTGAAATTGGGGCGCCGTAATCGCCTTCGCGAGCGGAAACACTGTCACGCGTCAGGGCACGTAACGCAAAGAGTGCGTCGAAATGACGGCCTGGCTCGATCGGAATAAAAAGGTCTGCCGCCATCGCCGTCGCGGTTTGCGTGGTATCGGCGACGACGACCAGGCGATCCTTTCGGCCTCGGGAAACGTACCGTCCCGCTGGCTCGACCGAGTAGCGTTCCCAATGTCGCGGGTGCGTCACGAGCGGATCGGAACCCCAGAAGACGACCATGTCGGC
>DASSFG010000491.1:0-17781 GCA_035694685.1 Pirellulales bacterium | reverse complement strand
GGTAGTGTCCTAACAGCGAGTTGGTCGCAACGTGTAGGGTGGGACCAGCGAGCGGAGCGAGCACCGGCCCACCATCTGTGAGCCGAAAATGGTGGGCCGCCGCTCGCAAGCTCGCTGGTCCCACCCGACGGAATGCTTGGCTATCCCAAGACCAACTCGCTATTAGGACACTACTGGGCCAAGTTCATTTTCTCAAAAAAAGGCGTCGATGTCGCGCGCTGCGTGAATGACCCGTAATAGCTCAATCAGGTCGGACTTGGCCCGATAGATCAGCAAGTAGCATCAGTGATTCGCGCTCTCGACGTCCAGCCGCTTGCGAATCTCAGCTTTGATTTGCGGAGCGTCGAAGGGACTTGAATCGCCCCGGTCAAGCTCATCAGCGGCGACTTGAACTTCACTGCGCAACTGCTGTAGCCGCTTCGAGCGAAGTTCGTCGCGCTCGCGCAAAAAGGTCAGCGCCTCGTGAACGACTTCGTTCTCGTTTGGTATTCGCCGGTGCTCATTTTCACGCGCACAAATTCCGCGAGATCGGGAGGCAAACTCATGTCCGAAAGATGCATTTTGTCGCTCGATGGAAATCTTGAGTGCAGGAAATGTTCGGCCTTGCGGGCCTCCACAAAAGTATTTGGTGGCGGCCGAAGCCTGTCAATTCTCAGAACGTCGCGCGGCCGCTACTGAAGCGTAGGTCAGGCTTTCCAGCCTGAAACCGTCAGGCTGGAAAGCCTGACCTACGCGGAAGTTGACTAACGTGAAGCGATTGCCCTACCACCCGCGTCCGCCGAAGCGGTCGTTGTATTGTTGCAGCATCTGGTAGTTCATCACGGCGAACAAGACGAAGAAAATGGCGGCATACAGGTCGCCGAGCTTCGCGAACATCACCACGGCCATGCCGCCGGCGGTGAAAATGGAAACCATTAGCGATTGCTTGATGCCTTCGGCCGGATTCAAATGATTCAGCACCTCTTGCGAGATTTTGCCGCCGTCGAGCGGGTAGATCGGCAGGAGATTGAGAACACCCCAGAGGATGTTGATCTCCAACATGTCATAGACAAAGACCGTCAGATTCCGTGATGCATAACGGTCAAAGCGGATAGGCATCGGGAAGAGGGCTTCCCAATCGATGTGTACGCCGTGGCCGCTAGCCAGGATCGCCGCCACGACGATTCCCGCCAGCAGAAACCCGGCTGCCGGTCCGGCGAACGAAATGATGATCTGCGGCAGCATGCGGTGCCAGGTCGGCTCATACGCCGCCAATCCACCGAGAGAATAGAGAATGACTCTCGGCCGCCAGCCGTAATAGCGGATCAAGAAGGCGTGCCCCAACTCGTGTACCAGGATCGAAATGAAGACGGCCACCACCCACATCAAGACGTCGACCGGTTTGGTATCCTGTGTGGCAACCAAAATCACGGTCATCAACCAGAACAGCGGGTGAACTCGCACCGGTATGCCGGCCAGGCGAAAGTTCACGTCGTACCGCGTGCGCGGCGGCTCGGCTAAAAACATAGGCGGCGTTGGATAAAGGCTGCGATCATCGGCACAGCATAGTCTGGAAAGGCAGAAGGCAAAAGGCAGCAGGCAAAGATAGAAGACAGAAACTCTTGGCCTTCTGCCTTCATCCTTATGCCTTTGCCTTACCCCGGTTGTTGCTGAGTGATGCAGTGAAAGGCGCCGAGTCCCCAAGCAAGCTCGACGGCCCGCAGGCCGCAAATGCGTCGGCCGGGAAACAGCCCGGCGAGCGTCTCGAGTGCCACCGCATCGGCCGGTTGATCGAACTGCGGCACAACCACCAGCCCGTTGGCAACGTAGAAGTTCATGTAGCTCGCCGGTAAGCGATGTTCGCCAAAGAAGACCGGCCGCGGCATCGGAAGGGTGATGACCTCCAGCGGCCGGCCTTGCTCGTCGCGCGCGGTACGCAACCGAGCCAGATTGTCCTTCAACGCTTCACAGTTCGCATCCTGCGGATCGTTTTCGATCGTGGCGATGACCGTCCGCGGAGAAACGAAGCGTGCCAGTTCGTCGATATGACCGTCGGTGTCGTCGCCCACGATGCCGCCTCCCAGCCAGATCACATTTCTGGCGGTGCAATAGTCGGCCAGGTAGCGTTCGACCTCGCTGCGAGAGAGTCCCTCGTTGCGGTTTGGGTTCAACAGGCATTGTTCGGTGGTGAGCACGCTGCCGCAACCGTTGACGTCGATGGCGCCACCTTCCAGCACGATTCCCGGCTCGAAACGGCGATAACCGAGCAGCTCTGCAACCCGGCGCGGGACCTGCTGGTCCAGGTCGAAAGGCGGATACTTGCCGCCCCAGGCGTTATATCCCCAATGAACAAGCGCGGGCGCCGCCCCGGCTGGCCCGCTGAGAAACGTGGGACCATGATCGCGCGTCCAAGCGTCGTTGGTGGGAATGTCGTGCAGCGTCACGCGCGGCAGGTGCCCGACCAGACGCCATGCCTCAGCCATCACTGCCTCGCCGCCGGCCAGAATGTGTACTGGCTCCGCTTCGCAGAGCACGCGGACCAACTCGGCCCAAATCTGCGGCACAGGCTCGAACTGGCCGGGCCACGAATCGCGATTATGCGGCCAAGAGAGCCACGTCGCCGCGTGCGGCTCCCACTCGGCCGGCATACGGTAGCCTAAGGCTGCGGGAATGGGAGTGGCGGACGGTTCAGGCAAGCGGGTAGGGAGTAGGGAGTAGGGAATGGCAAGTCTCACTTTCCACTTTTCACTTTCCACTTTTCACTTTTCACTCGTCGCTCGTCACGTCAATCCAGATACCGCTTGACGAGATCGCCGTACGCGTCGATGCGGCGGTCGCGGAGGAAAGGCCAATGCGTGCGCACCACGTCGATCTGGTCGAGATTGCACTCGACCACGAGCGTCGCTTCGGAGTCGTGGGAGGCGCGAGCCAGCACGTTGCCGTTGGGGTCGGCCACGAACGACGCCCCCCAGAACTCGATGTTGCCTTCCATCCCAATGCGATTTACCGCCGCGACAAACACGCCGTTGGCAATTGCGTGGCTGCGCATCATCGTTTCCCAGGCCGAATGCTGGCTCTCGCCGAACTCAGCTTTCTCGCTCGGGTGCCAGCCGATGGCCGTCGGGTAAAAGAGAATCTGCGCGCCCGTCATCGCCGTCAGTCGCGCGGCCTCGGGATACCACTGGTCCCAACACACGCACACGCCCGCACGGCCATAACGCGTGTCGCAGCTTTTGAACCCCAGATCGCCGGGAGTGAAGTAAAACTTCTCATAGTAGAGCGGGTCGTCGGGAATGTGCATCTTGCGATACAGGCCGACTTGCCGGCCGTCGGCGTCGAACACCACGGCGGTATTGTGATAAAGCCCGGCTGCCCTCCGCTCGAACAGTGAGCCCACCACCGCCACGCTATTGTCACGTGCCGCCGCGGCCAGCGCTTCGCTGGTCGGACCGGGAATCGGCTCGGCCTCCGCAAAACGGGCATGATCTTCCGACTGGCAAAAGTATTCGCCCGCGAACAGCTCTTGCAAGCACACGATCTGCGCCCCCGCCGCCGCCGCCTCAGCGATGCGCGCGACGGCCTTGCGTACGTTCGGCTCCTTCTCGCGCGTGCAGCTCATCTGCACCAGTCCGATCGTCACCTTCGACGGCGACGACCGACCCCCGTGAGGTGCCTCTTCCTCTCGATTTCCAAGCATGTTCTGATGGTATCGTAGTCAGCACGAAAAAGAAACGAGTAAGGGGAAGTGGAAAGTGGAAAGTGAAAAGTAAAAAGTTGTCGCGGCCGGCCCACTTTCCACTTTTCACCTTCCACTTTTCACTTTCCACTTTCCCAATGTCCACCTCGCTTTCCTGGATCAACGCCGAACTGACCGCCCTGGCCCAGCGTGATCTGCTGCGCCGGGTGCGCAGTCACGGGGGTCCACAGGGTGTGATGATCGAAGTGGAGGGGCGCGAGCTGATCAACTTTGGCTCGAATGATTATCTCGGGCTAGCGGCCGATGCACGTTTGGCGGCGGCGGCGAAAGTCGCCCTCGATGCCGAAGGTTGCGGAAGTGGGGCCAGCCCGCTGGTGGTGGGCCAGAGCGCGGCGCTCACTCGACTCGAACGGCGGATTGCGGAATTCGAAGGGACGGAAGCGGCGGTCGTGTTTCCTTCGGGCTTCGCAGCCAACATGGGCGCCATCACGACGCTCGTTGGCGCCGGCGACGCCATCTTCAGCGATGCTCTGAACCACGCGAGCATCGTCGACGGCTGCCGACTTTCTCGTGCCCAGACGTTCGTCTATCCACACGGCGATTGCCAGGCATTGGCCGCGCAGTTGCAATCGGCCAACGACTTTCGCCGACGGCTGATCGTTACCGACGGATTATTCAGCATGGACGGCGATCTGGCGCCTCTGGCCGAACTGGCGGACCTGGCCGAGCGGTTCGACGCCATGCTTTTGGTCGATGAGGCCCACGCGACGGGCGTCTTTGGCGTCCACGGTCGCGGCGCTTGCGAGCTTTTCGGCATCGAAGACCGTGTCGCGGTCCGTATCGGAACGCTCAGCAAATCATTGGGCGCGGCGGGCGGTTTCGTGTGTGGCGGGCAGTCGCTGGCCGAATGGCTCGTGAACCGTGCCCGACCTTATATATTCTCCACTGCGCTCGCGCCGCCGCTGGCCGCCGCCGGCATCGCCGCGCTCGACATTGTCACCACGGAGCCGGGACGCCGCCATGAATTGCTCCGGCGGGCCGAATGGCTGCGTGGCGAGCTCAAGGCCCGTGGCTGGCAGGTCGGCTCATCCACCAGCCAGATCATGCCGCTCATCGTGGGCGAGGCCCGGCGCGCGGTGGACCTGTCATGGCGATTGTTGGAACGTGGCGTTTGGGTTCCGGCCATTCGCCCCCCCAGCGTGCCGCCCGATGCTTCTCGATTGCGCATCAGCGTATGTCACGGCCACAACGACGCCATGCTCGGTGCCTTGCTTGCCGGGCTCGACGGGGCGATGTGAAGCGGGGCAAAGTAGGCGGGCCATGTCGTGCGTATACCGTTGCCCAAGTTATTTACCCGGCCCATAACGGGCATCCGGAGGAGGCTCTGTTCGTCCCTGTGGTCTGTCAAAAAATAGTGGCAAAAAAATAGTTGACAAACCCGCGGGCTGTGGCACAATACAGGGCGTCGGGGAAACCCGGCCGCCCTGTCCAGGTACCTGCCCCGCCTGCGACAGGGCTTTTTGTTGCGCGCGGTCCGTGATCGCCCCTTCTGCCTTCTGCCTTCTGCCTTCTGCCTTCTGCCTTCTGCCTTCCGCCTTCTGCCTTCTGCCTTTTTTGGTGCCGGTTGACTCTCGCCGCGGCAGCGTCTAGCTTGAGCGCGGCGGCATTTCTCAGCGTGGTTCTGAACCTTACGGATCCAGGCGATGTCAATCAGCGTATCAAACAACGGTGCGGACGGCACAATCCGCTATGGCATGTTCATCATGCCTTTTCACGATCCGGCCAAACCGCTGGCCCAGTGCTACGACGAGGATCTGGAGCTGATCGTCCGGGCGGAAGAGCTCGGCTTCACTGAGTTCTGGATCGGCGAGCATCACACGATGAAATATGAAACGATCGTGATGCCCGAGATCTTCATCGGCCGCGCCTTGGGTGAGACCAAGCGCATTCGCATGGGCGCGGCGCCGGTCTGTTTGCAACAGCATCATCCGGCGCACGTAGCCAGCCGTCTGGCGTTCCTTGACCATTTGTCGAAAGGTCGGTTGAACCTCTGCTTCGGCGCGGGGAGCGTCACGGCCGACCAGGAGCTGTACGGCATTGACCTGAAACAGGCGCAGGCGATGGTCGACGAAGCAATTGAGATCATTCTCTACCTATGGTCGTCGGAGCCGCCCTACGAATACCGCGGAAAGTTCTGGCAAATCGAGCTGAAGAAGTACGTCGACTACGAGACGGGGATCGGCTTCATCCCCAAGCCATTGCAAAAACCGCTCCCGCCAATCTCCGTGCCGGCCATGAGCCGCAATTCGCCCAGCATGAAGACGGCCGGCCCCCGCGGTTATCAGCCCTTCAGTCATTGCCTGGTCACGGCCAACGTCGTGGCCGACCACTGGCGGACCTACGAGGAAGCGGCCCTGGCCGCCGGGCGAACGCCGCGCCGCAGCGATTGGAAAGTTGCCCGGTCGATCTTCCTGGCCGATACGACGAGCGAGGCCCGCCGCCGTGCGCGGAGCAGTTCGCTCGGCCGCAACTACGAATACATTGGCCTGCTCTTCGACCGCGGCCTGGGCCGCAAGATTTACAAGCGCGACCTCGACATGAGCGACGCCGACTGCAATCTCGACTTCTTGATGGAAGAACAGATCATCGCCGGAGACGTCGACGAAGTGCTGCGCCGCTTGCTGAACATGATCGAAGAGACCGGCACGTTCGGCACGCTCGTGCTGATGAGCTATGACTGGGACGACAAAGCAAGCTGGCTCCGCAGCATGGAACTGTTTGCCAAAGAACTGATGCCGGCGCTGAACAAAGCCGTGGACCTAGTGCCTTGTCCAGACTAAAAATTGGGGTTGGCATCTGTAGGGAACGCCCTCCGTGGCGTTCCGTCGACTGCAAGTTGGCGTCGCGTGGTGATTCACGGAACGCCACGGAGGGCGTTCCCTACAGAGACCGAGAGGGTTCCCAACCCGAACTTTAAGAGTGGACAAGGCACTAGTAGACGGTAGACGGTAGACAGGGAGAAGCAATGAGCGATGAGCAACAAGTGATGGGTCGCAAGCGGAAGTCCGCTAGCCGCCGGTGGTTGTCGATCGCTCTTTCCCCCGTCTACCGTCTACCGTCTACCGTCTACCTTTTCCCAAATCAAAGAGCGACGCCCCGATGACTGCGCCGCCATCGCCCTCGATCTCCGAGACTCAAAACTGCGGCGCCTTGGGCGCCTGGAAAATAGGTGAGCTGCCGCCGCCCCCGCCGGGCGGCTGGCAAACGTGGAAAACCCTGCTCGGCCCCGGTGTGTTGTTGGCCGGGGCGTCGATTGGTTCGGGCGAATGGCTCTCGGGACCGGCCATCAGCGCGCAATACGGCGGCACACTGTTGTGGGTCGCCAGCTTGAGCATCGTGGCCCAGGTGTTTTGCAACCTGGAGATGATGCGCTACACGCTTTATTGCGGCGAGCCGATCGTGGTCGGTTTTTTTCGTACCTTCCCCGGCCCCCGGTTTTGGACCTGTCTCTATCTGACACTCGACTTCGCGGCCATTTGGCCCTTCAACGCCTCGAACGCCGCCGTGCCCTTGTCAGCCGCAATTCTCGGCCACCTGCCGGGCGGAGGAACTGTCTCGCTCGCGGGCCTCACCATCGGCGAAGACCAGCTCGTGAAGTTGCTGGGCTACGCCATCTTTCTCACGGCGTTCTTGCCGCTGATCTTTGGCGGCACGATTTACCGCATGCTCGAACGCGTGATGGCAGTCAAGCTGGTCATCGTGCTCATTTACCTCGTCTCGGCCGTGGCCCTTACCGTATCACCGCGCAGCATGCGCGAAGTCGGCATCGGGCTGATCGACGTGGGCACGGTGCCAATCCGTGCCGATACGATCGTCAGCGGCCGGCATTTCAATGTCCGCCAGATGGACGGCGATACGGCGTACCGCGTTAAAGGCACCATCGAGGGCGACCGGCCGGTGGTCACAGAATTTGTCGTCGAGGCTGATGGCAAGCCGCAGGTCTATAAGTTAAGCGGCACCTTGCCGGCCCATCTGCTGCCGATTCGCGAACGGCTCACGGCGCACGCCGTCAGCCTGATGCGGCCGTCGGGCTTTTTCGTGCAATCGACCGTCGATGGGGTGACGCTCACGATGACGGGTGTCATTGCCGACGACCACTCTTGGCAGCCGCACGAGCTCGTCGTCGAGAGCTCGCCTGAGAAGAAACAAACCTTCACGCGCTTGGACGACGTCCCGCCGCCCTGGGCCGCAACGTTTCGCGAATGGACCGAAAGGCAAGGGCTTGAGCGGGCGAACCTCATCTCTTATGCGTACCGGCACGGACGGCTACCACCGCTCGACTGGGCGATGGTAGCCACGCTCGTGGCGATTGCCGGCGCCGGCGGCATGACGAACACGCTGTTTTCCAATTACACGCGCGACAAGGGCTGGGGCATGGGCGCCCACGTCGGCGCCATCCCCAGTGCTCTGGGCGGGCGGGAAATCAAGCTCTCGCACGTGGGCATGGTGTTTAGGCTCGACGAACGGAACATGCCCCGCTGGCGCGGCTGGTTCCGCCACATCTTGCGCGACCAGCTTGCCATTTGGATGGCCGCTTCCTTCGTCGGCATGGCCCTGCCGTGCATGCTCTCGCTGGAGTTTATCCGTCACGCTCCGGTGAGCGGCGACCGCGTCGCGGCGATGGTGGCCGAGGGCATGGCCGAGCGCTACCCTTCCTACCGCGACCTGCTCTGGCCGCTCACGCTTTCGGTCGGCTTTCTGATCCTCGCACCGGGACAAATCGTCTCGGGCGACCAGTTGGCCCGCCGCTGGACCGACATCGTTTGGACCTCGAGCTCCTGGGCAAAACAGATGCGCGAGGACCGCGTGAAGTACCTCTACTACGGCATCCTGACTGGCTATGGCATCTGGGGGCTGGCCGCCATGACCATGTTCGATCCGCTGCAAATCTTGAAGATCGCCGGCGTGCTGATGAACGTCTCACTGGGCATTGCGAGCTGGCACACGCTTTACGCCAACCTCACGCTCTTGCCCCGCGCGTTGCGTCCCAACTGGCTGATGCGCATCGGCCTCTTTTCCTGCGGCGCCTTTTTCATGGGCGTCAGCTCCATCGTCGTCGCATCGCTGTAGGAAATCGATGGACGATCGCATATCGCGAAAAGCACGTGCTTCCGATACAGACAAGCGATCACGATGGCGAGCAAATCGCACCGCGAACGCGCGCGACCCCGAAATTGGATGACAAAAAGATTATGGACAGAAAAATGGTGCGAGCGTCAGCGCGTCGAGCGAGGTTCAGCGGCTCGCAATTTTCTGTCAATAATTTTTCTGTCATCCTTTTCTGTCGATGGCGACCGCCCATCGGCCCGTTAGAATCGGTTCGCTAATTTGAGCTCGTCAAAGCTGGAGTTCGCTGAGGCCGAACCGCTCAGCGATCGCTGCACGGCTGGCCGTACGTGACAGCAGCAGTGGGCCATTCCGGGTGCGCGCTTGCGGCTCTAGCTGTCTTGCTGTGGGCCGTGCGTTTAAGGCAGCTTGCGACTCGCATTACAATAAAAAGACACAAAAAAATACTAACACATCGAGATTATAACCGTAATTCTTGCTTGTGGCGGTAATGGAAATTACCTTGGTGGCGTGGCGCGCCCCCATGCAGAGTTGCCCGGGATCGGGGGCGGCGATTTCAATCACTTGGCCTCCTATTTTGTTTGGAGCGACTGCCATGAAGCGCTGGTGCCGTCCGTTATCGCACTCTTGGGCCTGCAAGAAGGGTCGCCGCCGGGCGGCGAAACAAATCATGCCATGCCTGGCCGTAACAAGTGTCAAGCGAGACTTCTCGCCGATCGCGCGTCACCAGCGACACGCGGTCGAATGGCTGGAACGTCGCATCCTGCTCTCGGCGACGCCCACGAGCATCTCCGTCAGCGCCTCGACCACTTCGGCCGTCTACGGTCAAGGGTTGAACTTGACCGCCAGCGTTTCGGCCTCGCCGTCGGCGCCCAACGAGGGAAACGTGGCCTTTTTCGACAATGGCGCTTCGCTGGGAACCGCCCCCGTGAGTTCCGGCTCCGCGGCGCTCGACAACCTCCACTTGCCGGTGGGGACCAATTCGATCACGGCATCATATAGCGATACCAGCGGAAACTTCGCATCGAGCTCCGCCGCGGCAGTCGGCCCCAACACGACGATCAACACGATCGCCGGCGGCCTTGGGAGTGGCCTGCCGGCCACCGCCGCGTCGATCGGCTACGCGACGAACATCGTTGTCGACTCCTCGGGCAACCTCTTCATCCCCGACCTTTTCGGCAATGTTGTCCGCGAAGTGCAAAGCGGCACGGGCAACCTCGTCACCGCCGCCGGCAACGGGCTGGGAGGCTTCTCTGGCGACGGTGGCGCCGCCACTGCGGCGACGATCTACAATCCACAGGGCGTCGCGGTCGATTCCTCAGGCGACCTATTCATCGCCGATTACGGCAACCACATCGTCCGCGAGGTGGACCACGCCACCGGCGTCATCACCACCGTGGCCGGCAATGGAACGGCCGGCTATAGCGGCGACGGCGGCGCGGCCACCGCGGCCGAGCTCAGCTCGCCGGTGGACGTGGCGGTCTTTGGAGGCAACCTGTTCATCTGCGATCTCGCCAACGTCATCCGCGAGGTCAACCTCACAACAGGCGTGATCACTACGGTGGCCGGCAACGGAACGCGAGGCTTCAGCGGCGACGGCGGCGCGGCCACCGCGGCCGAACTCGCCGCGCCCCAGGGAATCGCCTTCGATTCCGCCGGCGATTTGTTCATCGCCGACAATTTCAACTATCGCGTCCGCGAGGTAGACCACGCGACTGGCAATATCACGACGGTGGCCGGCAACGGCAGCTTCGGCTTCGCCAGCGGCGACGGCGGCGCGGCCACCGCGGCGACGATCGGCGAACCCTACGCGGTCGCGGTCGATCCGTCGTCGGGCGATTTGTTCATCGCCGACACCATCAGCAATAAAGTCCGCAAGGTGGTCAACCCCACAGGCGCCGGCGTCATCAGCACCGTGGCCGGCACCGGATTCAGCGGCTACTCCGGCGACGGCGGCCCGGGCACCGCGGCGGAACTCAATTACCCCGATGGACTCGCGGTCGATGCGTCGGGCGACCTGTACATCGCCGAACAGAACGGATTTCGCGTCCGCAAGGTCGTTCTGGCGACGGACACCATCACCACCGCCGCCGGCAACGGAGATACCTTCTTTGGTGGCGACGGCCATCCCGCCACCGAGGCGCAGTTTACGGCCGTTGGTATCGCGGTCGATCCATCGGGCAACGTGGCCATCGCCGACGGGGGCAACAACCGCGTCCGCGAGGTGAACCACGCCACCGGCATCATGTCCACCGTGGCCGGCAATGGAACTCGGGGCTTCAACGGCGACGGCGGAGCGGCCACCGCCGCGGAACTGATCTCGCCCCAGGCAGTCGCCTTCGATTCATCGGGCAATTTGTTCATCGCCGAGGGAAATGATATCCGCGAGGTGAACCAGGCCACCGGCAACATCGCGACCGTGGCCGGCAACGGATCGCCAGGCTTCACCGGCGATGGCGGCGCGGCCACCGCCGCCGAACTCAGAGATCCCGAAGGGATCGCGGTCGATTCCTCGGGCGACCTATTCATCGCCGACACCTTCAACCAGCGCGTGCGCGAGGTCGATCATGCCACCGGCGTGATCACTACCGTCGCCGGCGATGGAACCGGCGGCTTCGGCGGCGACGGCGGCCAGGCCACCGCCGCGGAACTCGCCGGCCCCACGGGAGTCGCGGTCGATTCGACGAACCATCTTTTGTTCATCGCTGACGAAGGCAACGATCGGATCCGCGAAGTGAACCTTGCCACGGGCGTGATTACGACCGTGGCCGGCAATGGAACGGCGGGCTACGGCGGCGACGGCGGCGCGGCCACCGCCGCGGAACTCAAAGTGCCCCAAGGCATCGCGCTCGACGGGTCGGGCGACCTGTTCATCGGCGACACCGAAAACCGTCGCGTCCGCGAAGTCGACCTCGCCACCGGGACAATCACCACCGTCGCGGGCAATGGAACACTCGGCGTTAGCGGCGACGGCGGCCCCGCGTCGTCCGCGGAACTCATTCTCTACCCCAATGGGGTCGCGGTCGACTCGTCGGGAGACCTTTTGATTGGCGACGACATCCGCCTTCGCGAGCTGGCCAACGGCGCCGTTGTCGTCAACGTGACGCCAGCCCCCTTGACGATCAGCGCCGACGACAAGAGCAAACCTTACGGGGCAGTGCTGCCGACGCTGACCGCCAGTTATTCCGGGTTCGTCAACGGCGACACCGCCGCCAGTCTGACCACGCAGCCGACGCTTTCCACCACCGCCACGGCCAGCAGCCACGTTTCGGGCAACCCTTACCCGATCACCGTCGGTGGCGCATCCGATCCCAACTACACGATTAGCTATGCGTCCGGCTCGCTAACCGTCACGCCCGTTGCTCTGACGATCACAGCCGACGACAAGAGCAAAGCTTATGGGGCGCCGTTGCCCACGCTCACGGCCAGCTATTCGGGTTTTGTCAACGGCGACACCGCCGCCAGCCTGACAACGCAACCGACGCTCTCCACCACGGCCACCGCTGGGAGCCACGTTTCGGGAAGTCCTTACCCGATCACCGCCAGCGGCGCCGCCGATTCCGACTACACGATCAGCTACGTTTCCGGCTCGCTGACCGTCACGCCAGTTGCGCTGACGATCACGGCTGACGACAAGAGCAAAGCTTATGGGGCGCCGTTGCCGACGCTCACGGCGAGCTTTTCGGGGTTTGTCAACGGCGACACCGCCGCCAGCCTGACAACGCAACCGACGCTCTCCACCACGGCCACCGCTGGGAGCCACGTTTCGGGAAGTCCTTACCCTATCACCGCCAGCGGCGCCGCTGATTCCGACTACACGATCAGCTATGTGGCCGGCTCACTGACCGTGACGCCCGTTGCGCTGACGATCACGGCTGATGACAAGAGCAAAGCCGTTGGCGCGCCGTTGCCCACGCTCACGGCCAGCTATTCGGGCTTCGTCAACGGCGACACGGCCGCCAGCTTGACGACACAACCAACACTATCGACGACGGCGACGCCCTCGAGCCCACCGGGTACCTACCCGATTACAGTGCAAGGCGCCGCCGACCCGGATTATACGATCACCGATGTCGCGGGCACATTGACGGTCGTTCCGGCATCCCAACCAGGTTCAATCCAATTTAGCGCGGCGACATTCAACGCCGACGAAACCGACGCCTCGGCCACAATCACACTCATGCGCACGGGCGGCAGCACGGGCGCGGTCTCGGTCACGGTCGGTGTCAATGGCGGCAGCGCGATCGCGGGTACCGATTACAATTTCACCTCGCAGACCGTGAGTTGGGCCGACGGCGACACGGCCGACAAGAACGTCACCATTCCGCTCATCGACGACAACGCCACCGGCGAAAGCAACGAAACCCTCAATGTCGCGTTGAGCAATGCTGCCGGCGGCGCTACGATCGGCACGCCAAACACCGCCACGCTTACCATCGCCGAAGACAACGACGTGGTGAGCGGCCAAACCGCCACGTACCTCAATGGACAGCCGGGCGATGGCACGGTCGCCACGTTGATCCATAATCTCTATCGCGAGACGCTGGGCCGCGAGCCCGATGCCGGCGGCCAGACGTTTTGGACCAACGTTTACACGCAGGCGGCCACGGGCGGCAACGTCGCCCTCGCGCAGCAGACCGTGGTGGCGGGCTTCCTGGCCTCTCTCGAATATCGCGAGCACCTGGTGGCCGGTATGTATTTCGACCTGCTGCACCGCACGGCGGAAGCCAGCGGCTTGCAGTTCTGGGCCGCCAAGATGGCCGCGGGCGAAGGCGAAAAGAACGTGCTCGCGGAAATCGTCGGCTCCGACGAGTACTTCGCCGACGCTGGAGGCACCGCCGCCGGATTTTTCTCCGCCACGTATCGCGACCTGCTCGGCCGCACGGCCGAGGGAAGCGGCGCCACGTTCTGGACAACCTTATTCACCTTGCCACCACCCGCATTGTCGTCCATTGCCTTGCCGCACAATTTCCGCACCGCCGTTGCGCAGATTTTTCTCAACACGCCCGAAGCCAACCTCAAGCTGCTCAACGGCAATTTCCCCAGCTCCGCCGGCTCAGTCGGCGCGCCGGGCACGCCCGCTGTCGGCGCGTTTGCCGTGGCCGACCTTACCGGCAACGGTTGGGACAATCTCTACTTCCAGGGCAACCTCAGCGCGTCGGCGGTCGATTTGCTCTTCGCGCAGTTGCAAGCCGGCGCGTCGTATGACGACACCATCGCCGGCATGCTCGACAGGGCGTCCTATTTCGGAACCTAGGGTAGGAAGTACTACGCTCCGGTTGAGTACTGCTTGAAGTACTCGTCGGAGGCGGCAAAGCCGGCAATGACGTTTTCGTTGCTGTCGCCCGCTTCAAATGCCATCACCCAGCCCGCGACTTCGGCGTTGCTGGCGGTGCGGCCGAGGTAGGTCGTGTAGTCGTTTTGAATGACGTCGGCCTCGCGCTCGGCACTGGCGGCAAAACCGTAGGCAACCATCGCGCGGCGCGCTCCCGACGCCAGGGCGTTGACCCAATAGGCCTCGCCCGCCGCGTCGGCGGCCCGACCGAGCAAATCCTCGTACATGGCGTCGACCCAGGACTTGTCGGTGCCGCCACTATGCAGATAATACTCTGCTGACCCGATGAAGTCGGCTTCCAGTTGCTCGTCGCTCAGGCCGCCCTGCATGAGCGCGGTCCAGTTGACCAGGCTCGCCGGATCGGCGGCACGGCCCAGGTATTTCTGATAGACGCCCTCGATGATCCGGGCATCGTATTCGTCGCTGTGCGTCAAAGCGAGCGTCAGGGAGGAACGCGGCGCTCCTTGGTCGAGCAACGGGGTCCAATAGGCCAAGGCCGCCGGGTCCGCCGCTCGGCCAAGAATACTCTGGTAAACGGCGTCGATGAAGTTCTGATTGGGGGTACCGCTCGCCGTGACGTTTCTTGGTGAGCTCAGTAGCCCATAAATCACTAAACTGTTTGCGCCGCCGACGAATACGTGACCGTCTGCCACGGTGGGCACCGTAAACTTCACTGCCGTACCCATGGCGTCGGCGCCGCCCGGGGCTTGATCGCTGGTGTAGAGCTCATCGGCAAGATTCGCTGCATTATACGCCCGCAGCTCGTTCGAACCGTTGGCAATCATCCAGACGATGCCATTCGTCGTGCCGTTGGCCGAGATGGAGGGCGTGGCGCCCGGATAACCGAAGATGTCGCCCGAGATGGAAGAGGGCGTGGTGCCGAGTTGCCCGTTCGTCAGCGAGAACGCCTCGGCATGGCCGCCGACGAGAGCATAGTACATTTTGCCGTTGAAGTAGGCCGGCGTGCTGAACATCATGCCGAACGGGCCGTTCGCCTCCTGGGCAATCTGATCGCCGCTCGGATTAAAACCCGGCATGTTGTCGCTGTTCATCAGATAGAGCGTTCCCTGCTTGCCGCCCTGGATCAACATGTCGGGCGTGGCCGCGGTGCCTGCCGAAGCCGGCAATAACACGATGCCGCCTGAGCCAAGATCAAGGTCCTGGTCGTCAAGAAACTGCTCGTTCGAAGGCGTGAAGTAGTCGACTACTTTCAGTCCGTAGCCGTTGACGTTCTGGTGCGTCGGACTGCTACTGGGATCGAAAGTAAATTTCACGATCGAATCGCCGTAGTCGCCATTGACGGGAAAGCCGGCCGAATTCAGCGTGCTATCGAAGGTGCCATTGCCGCTCACGACGTACATGTTGCCTTGAGCGTCGACAGTGACGGCGTTGCCGTCCTGCCAAACGTCGCCCAGGTCGCCATTGGGCGTCAAGCACATTGCCCCCCAGAGGCTCATGGTCCGCGCGTTGACCGCCAGCACCCAGCCATGCGCGGGCTCGACGTCGGGGTGCGAGCCGAACGCCATAAAAATATTGCCATCGACTTCCGTCAATGCCACTCGATCGAGCTCACGCAGGGCGTTAAAGGTCAGCTTGCCGTTCACGCTGCCCGTTCCGGTGCCGTTCACGCTCGGCCCCGACACATAGGTGTAAGTCGCCAGGTCGGAGATCGTATCGGCGATGGTCAGAGGGCCCCCCAGGTTCTCGGCGCCGGTTTGGAGATTGAGTGCGTGCAGCTTGTAGAGGTAGTGTGTGCCGTCGGCCCGCACTTCCTTGGTGTTGGCAAGCACGTAAATGCTGTTGGTGTTCGGGTCGATGACCGGCGTGGCGGTAATGCCCAGTTCCGGCTGAATTGCGGGCGACGGCCCCTCCGTGGACGAACCGGTGTCTTGCCAAGGCACGCTGGTGACGCCCGGTCCCAGCAAGCTGTCGTGCCACAGGACGGCGCCGCTGTTGGAATCGATCGCGTAGACGCTGTCGTGTTCGGTGGCCACGTACACGACGTTGTGGATGGCGCCGCCAACGTTCACCCCTGAAACATAGAGCGGTTCACCGTAAATCTGACCATCGACCGGCGTGCTGGCCAACTTGCCAAAGTCATTGGCATTGACGTTCTGCAGCGTGAGCGCGGTTTCCTGCGAATTGACGCCGGTGCCCGATTGATCGTACCGATAGTTGAGCACGTTCACGGAAAAGAGTTCTCGGCGTTCGAGCCATTCGCAGCGACGGATAGTCGGTTTGCAACGATGAGGGCGGCGGACGCGTCGAGGAAACTGGGGCATCGGGTGTCTCTCAAGTTGTCGGTTCGGGCGAGGTGAAGAGCAGCAGACCAAGGCAAAGCAGGTGCCGGCCTGCACGGCGTCGCTTGCGCGCCGGTCGCTAAGTACTTGTCAGCCAACGGAGATCGTTGCCGCAGACGTGGCGGACGGCGTTTGCTGATTTTGCGCCACACGTTGCCGTTTATCCACGCATGTTGCCGCGAAGCAACGAAAACGGCGGAACGGGCGGAACGAACGCGGCTTGACAGTCGCGCTGGGTCCGCTACACTACCGGATTCCCACAAGTTGCACGATTTCGTGCCCGGCCGGGGCGTTTTCGAGGAGAGACGCCGGCCGCCCCAAGGACACTAAAGGCGGATTATTCCGCCTCAAGAACCTGATGCCGACAATCAATCAGCTCGTCAAGAAAAACCGGCGTCCGCCGCGCAAGTTCAGCAAGTCGCCGGTGCTCGATAAGTGCCCGCAAAAGCGGGGCGTCTGTTTGCAGGTCAAGACCATGACGCCGAAGAAGCCGAACTCGGCCCTGCGCAAGATTGCCCGCGTGCGGCTCTCGAACGGCAAAGAGGTGACGGTCTACATCCCCGGCGAGGGGCACAGCCTGCAAGAGCACTCGATCGTGCTGGTGCGTGGCGGGCGCGTGCGCGACTTGCCGGGCGTGCGCTACCACATCGTCCGCGGCGCCCTCGACACGTTGGGCGTAGAGGGTCGCAAGCAGTCGCGCAGCTTGTATGGTGCAAAAAGAGGCTAGCTAGAAAATTATTCGAGCCAATTAAAGCAAGAGGAGACAGCGCCAGTACCATGGGTCGTATCACTGCCAGCCGCGAGAAACTTGCCCCCGATCCCAAAAATGGGTCGCTTCTGGCCGGCAAGTTCATCAATTGCCTGATGCACGACGGCAAAAAAGCCACGGCGCAGCGGGTGTTCTACTCCGCGCTCGACATCATCAAGGAAAAGGTCAAAGACGTCGAGCCGATCGAGGTTTTTACGCAGGCGGTCGAAAACGTGAAGCCCGAGGTGGAAGTCCGTTCCAAGCGCGTCGGCGGCGCCGCCTACCAGGTGCCGATGCAGGTCAATCGCATTCGGCAACAGTCTTTGGCCATCCGCTGGATTCTGCTGGCGGTGCGCGAAAAGAAGGGCCGGCCCACGCACGAAAAACTCGCCGACGAGTTGGTTGCCGCCTACAACCGCGAAGGCGCCGCCGTGACCAAGCGCGAAAACGTGCATCGCATGGCCGACGCCAACAAGGCGTTCGCACACTTTGCCTGGTGACACAGTTGCGGTGCTGCTGCTGGCACCATCGTTATTTCCAGCAGCTCGCTCGGCAGCATCGTTTAACCGCAGGGCCAGCGGCCCGCGCGACGGTT
>DASSFG010000490.1:0-6843 GCA_035694685.1 Pirellulales bacterium | reverse complement strand
ACCGGCACACTGACGTGTGCCGCTCGCCTGTGGCGAGCTTACTTGCCGCGGGTGAGGATGGCGTCGCGGAGTTGGGCGACGCGCTCGAGGTCGATGCCGGGAGGATCGTGCGAGAGGAGCCAATCGATGTCTTCTAATGCGAGACGACCCTGCCCGGTCTGGTAGCGATAAAAGGCCCGATACATGCGATCTTCGGCCGAGTCGGGCGTGATGGTCAGGATCGCGTCGAGATATCGCAACAGGGCAGGCAGGTCGCGGTTGCGGCCGGCCAGCGATTGCAGGTTGCGCAGCATGCGGACGAGCATCGCGCGCTTTTCCACCGGCTTCAGGTGCTCGTCGTCGAGCGGCTGGCCCGTCGTGCCCAACACCCGCGACTGGGCCTGTTCGCGAGTCAGCCGCTCACCACGCTCGAATACGTCGATCAACTGCTGTTCGCCCTCGGCCGGCTGCCAGCCCACCACGAAGTGTCCCGGCAAACCGATGCCCACCACGTTCAGCCCCAGCCGCCGCGCCAGCTCCATATAAACCAGAGATAGCGTGATGGGGATTCCCTCGCGGTCGTCGAGCACCTCGTTGACGTAGCTGTTGCGACGGTTGTAATAGTCGCCCCGGCTGCCGTGAAAACCGCACTCGGTAAACAAATAATCGTCGAGGGCCTTTAGTTTGTCAGCGGCGGCGGCATCCGGCGGCAGGCGGCCCTTCAGCTCCTCCGCCAGGTTTTCAAAGTGCTGGCGGTAGGCCGCCACGTCGAGCTCGTCGTTGTCGAGCCTGGCGAGCAATAGTGCCGCGTGCAGCAGGTCGCTTTCGGACTCGCCGCGGTCCAGTTCCCTGGCCAGCGCCGCCAGCACCTGCTGTGCGTAAACGGCCGCCGCGATTTGCCGCACGCGGCCTGCCTCCCGATCGAGCTGCTTGGCCCGCTCGCGCAACACCGCCACCGCCGCATCGCCCTGCGGCGCAAGCTGTTCGATCAACGTCGAGTCGAGCTCGCCGGCGGCCGAAAAGCCGGCCAACACTTCGTCGACTCGGTCGACGACGGCATCGTCCAGTTTTGTCGTGGGAATCTCCTTGCTCAAAACAAAGCCCTTGAACTCGGCGCGCGTGTCGCGGAATTTGGCCAGCCCCACGCGGCCGGGGTTCGGCTGGGCCCGCGTCGACTCGATGACCACGTGGCCGTTTACGTAACAGACGACCTTGTCGCGATCGACGCGCACCTTCAGCGTATTCCAATCGCCGGGCAAGTAATCGGGGCTGGGCCGCTCTTCGAGCACTTGCCAGGTGGTGACGTCGGGACCGTCGAATTGCGTGAGACGCAGTTTGCCGGCGCTGGGGTAAAAGCCAAAATGCCGGTTCCCTCCGTCACTGGAAAACACCAGCCCCGCGGCGCCGCTCTCGTCATCGAGCCGCACCGAAACCGCCAGCTCGTAGGGAATCTCGGGCACCACTTGTTGCGAGAGGCACAACGTGCGTCCCCCAAAGCCCTGGCCGGGGCCGTCGGCGATCAGCTTGCCCGCCTTCTGCCGCCAGCGACCGCCAAGCAGCGGCTGCCACTGTTTTGGATCAGGCGCGCCCATCGCCAGCCAGCGCGACATGGGAATCGGGTTCGGCTTTTCGATCAGCGGCTTCAGACGGTTGACGGCCACGGCAAACCCGAGGTTGGGAGTCACTTGCGATTTCATGGTGAGCAGGCCGTACACTCGGCCCTCGAGATCCAACAGCGGTCCGCCGCTATTGCCGGGTTCGATCGGAATGGCAAGCTGAATCATCTGCCGACCGTCGATTTCGCGCTGGCCGGAAACAATGCCGCTGACGACGCTATGCGTCAGCCCATGCGGATTGCCCACGGCCACGATCGGTTGGCCCTGCTTGAGTGTGTCGGAATCGCCCAGTTCCAAGGGCGGCAGGTCGCGGGCATCGATGCGGACCAATGCCAGATCGTCGGCACGGTCGGAGGCTTCCACGGCCGTCACCTCATAGTGTTTGCCGTCGGCGGTTTCGACCGCAATCGGCCGTGCTTCGCCGATCACGTGCAAGTTGGTGGCAATCAAGCCGTCGCGGCTGACGATAAATCCGGTGCCCAGGCCCTCGCGCTGCCGGTCGCGGCCGGCGAAGGTAATCACCACCACCGATGGCCGGACCCTTGCGAACAGCTTTTCGACGGAGTTCGGCAGTGAGGCAGTTGCCTCCGCCGCCGGCTGGTCGTCAGCGTGGCCCTTTGCCGCAACGCTCGCCAGCAGCAAAATGATGATCGGCGACAAGCGCCGGTGGCTTATGGCTTTAAGTCGGGTGCAGTGCGTCGAGGGTGAGTTGCGCATGCCAGGTATCTCAACGTGCGTTTGGAATCGCTTTACGGCAATGTCATTGTAAGGCCATACGGCCCCCTTCGCCATTGGCATGGTTTGCTTGCATCGAACTACGCCGCATGGTCTAACAATAGTATGTGAGAGGGGGCGGATGACGCCTTTTCCCGCCGTTAGGGAAACGACGCTGGCTCTGTCGGGGTATCAACGGCCGGCAACATGGACGTTATCTTCATTACTACTTAGTTAAAGACTGTGTAACTTGAACCTGCCAGTAACTCCCGACGCTTCCCTCCCGGTAGTCGCGCGCCAGCCGCGTTGAGGAGAGGTTGCTCGTTTTGAGTTCGAAATCGCTAACGCGGGCTTGTTCCGCGAAGCTCTTCGGGGTGTGAAGGGGGTGAGCTGGAGTACGGACGCCTGGCAGGGGGTTCGTTTCGCATTTAACTGATTCAATGGTCCGTCCGCCCCCGCGCGGACGAAGCGGAGACAAAATGGGAATTCGAATTTTAATTGCTGACGACCACGAGGTCGTTCGCTCGGGGCTGCGGAGCCTGATTGCCGGCACGGAGATCGAAATCGTTGCTGAAGCCAAAACGGGCGAAGAAGCCGTCAAGCTGACGGGCAAGCACAAGCCCGACGTCGTTTTGCTCGACATACGCATGACGGACAGCGACGGGCTCAACGCGCTCGGCCGCATTAAGCTCGATCGGCCCGACATACCGGTCTTGATGTTGTCGACCTATGACAACCCCACCTACGTGGCGCGAGCCGTCGCACTGGGCGCAAGCGGCTACTTGATGAAAGGCCTGAACCGCGAGGCACTGCTGTCTGCCATCCGCCGGGTGGCTGAAGGCGCCGACGCCTGGACCCGCGAAGAGCTCCGCCGTGTGACCGGCGCCTTGGCCACGCCACGCGTGGCGGGCGACGTAGAAGTGCCTCTGACGCAGCGCGAAAGCGAAGTCCTGCGACAACTGGCTTTGGGCCTGACGAACAAGGAAATTGCCCAGGCGCTCGGCATCAGCTACGAGACGGTCAAGGAGCACGTGCAGCACGTGCTGCGCAAGATCGGCGTCACCGATCGTACGCAAGCCGCCGTCTGGGCGGTGCGCAAGGGTCTGGTATAAGCGGTAGCGTAGGAATGGCCGTAGGGTGCGATCGGCGTGCGCTTGCCGCTGTATGATGACGTGCCATTCGGTGGTAGGTTGGTTCCGCTCCGCCACCACCGGCTTCATGCCGGTGGAGCGGTGATTGACCGCTAGAAGCGCACCTCGTCACAACTCCCCCTCCTCTTTTTCGCGTTGCGTCCGCCGCCTGCGGCGGCGGACGCAACGCGAAAAAGACGAGGACGGATGAGGTTGTCGCGGTAAGCGAGCTAGCGGTCAATCATCGCTCGACCGGGCTAAACCCGGATCGGGGCGAAACAAAAACTAGCATCAACGACTGGCGCTGCGGTAAGCTGATTTTGTTGGGCCGGTGAAGCGCGAGCTCGCTTGTCCCACCCTACACGCAATCAAAGGAACCGGAGGGCACAAGTGCCGAAGCCGACGGACATCTTTCTGCGTAGTGTGACGCTCGAAGAAGAGCGCATCGCGTACCGAGCGCCCATCAAGTTTGGCGGCCGGGTCGTGAACGACGCCGTGCTCATGCACGTGACTGCGGAGGTCGAAACGCGCGACGGCCGCCGCGCTCGCGGGTTCGGCTCGATGCCCATGAGCAATATCTGGGCGTGGCCTACCCGCGACGTGCCGGCAGAAAAAACGCTGGCGGCGATGGTCGAGCTCGGCCGCCGGCTGGTAAACGAAGCCGGCCAGTATCGAGACGCCGGCCATCCGCTCGATATTACAACCGACCTGGCGCAGAGCCATGCCCAAACCACCGCGGATGTGGTCGGCCTGGTCGGTGTTGGCGAACCCATGCCTCGGCTGGCGCAACTTGTGGCGGCCAGTCCCATCGAGGCCGCGATTCACGACGGCTACGGCAAGGCGCTGGGATTGAATTCGTACAACGTGCTGGGGGCCGAGTTCGTCAGCCGCGATCTCTCTGCCTGGCTCGGCGACGACTTTCGCGGCGAATACCTCGATCGCTACACGACGCGAGAGCCAAAGCCGCGGATGCCGCTGTATCACCTCGTCGGCGCGCTCGATCCCTTGACGGACGCCGAGGTGGAAAAACGCATCGGCGACGGCTTGCCCGAAACCTTGGGCGAATGGATCAAGGCCGATGGGCTGACGCACCTGAAAATCAAGCTGAACGGCGACGACCTGTCGTGGGACGTCGAGCGGGTATTGGGGGTGGAACGCGTGGCCGTGGCGGCCCAGGCCGAGCGCGGTTGCGAGCGGTGGAATTATTCGCTCGATTTCAACGAACGCTGCGCCGACGTGAGTTACGTGCTCGATTTTCTCGCGCAACTCGAAGCTCGCGGTCCGGCGGCGCTGGGTCGGGTTCAATACATCGAGCAGCCCACGCATCGCGACCTGAAGTCTCACCCCCATCACCGCATGCACGCAGCGGCCCAAATCAAGCCGGTGGTGATCGACGAATCGTTGATCGACTTTGAGAGCCTGTTGTTGTCGCGCGAGATGGGCTATTCGGGCGTGGCGCTCAAGGCGTGCAAAGGTCAAACCGAGGCGCTGCTGATGGGCGCGGCGGCCCAGAAATGCGGCATGTTTCTCTGCGTGCAGGATCTGACCTGTCCGGGCTTCTCGTTCCTGCACTCGGCCAGCTTATCGGCCCGCATTCCCACGGTGGCGGCCATCGAGGGCAACGCTCGGCAATACTGCCCCAACGGCAATTGCGGCTGGCGCGACCGATTCCCCGGCATGTTCGATATTCACGACGGCACGCTCGGCACCGCCGCGCTCAACGGTCCCGGACTTGGCTTCTAGTGCTTTGTCAAGGCTAAGTTTTCGGGTTCAAGCAACGAAATGGGTTCTGTAGGGAACGCACTCCGTGGCGTTCCGTGAACCATCAATTGACGATCCACCAGTGCGCGACGGAACGCCACGGAGTGCGTTCCCTACAGACGCCAACCCGAACATCTAGCTTTGACAAAGCACTAGTGCCTCCTGTAGGACGGGAAAGCCCGCAAGTGCCAGCACCGGCCGCCAGTACGTTAGGCTTTTAGCCTGACGCAGTCAGGCTGAAAGCCTGACCTACATCCTACCGCGGGCAATGTTGCTCGCTTGCGCGAACCGTGGCAGTTAAACTGGAACTTCTAGACGAAGGTTCACGCCATGCCCGATCGTTCCATTACCGCGCTGCAAACTCCGCTGCCAGGAAAACTGGCGGCCGAATTGGCGGCTGCCATTGAGCGGAAAACGGCGCGCGTGGGCGTAATCGGGTTGGGTTACGTGGGCTTACCGCTGATTCGCGCGTTTGTCGACGCGGGCTATCGCACACTCGGCTTCGACGTGGATCAGACGAAGGTCGATCGGTTACTTTCCGGGGAGAGCTACATCAGCCATATCCCCGGCGACTGGATTGCACGCTGCGTCACCGAACGGCAGTTTGCCCCTACCGCCGACATGGGACGGCTGGCGGAGGCCGACGTACTCTTGATCTGCGTGCCAACGCCGCTCTCGAACAGCCGCGATCCTGACCTGAGTTACGTGGAAAACACGGCCCGGCAAATCGCCGCGACGCTGCGCCCAAGTCAGCTTGTCGTGCTGGAGAGCACCACCTATCCCGGCACCACGCGCGACGTGGTTCTGCCCATACTGGAATCGAGCGGCCTGAAGGTGGGCGAAGATTTTTTTCTGGCATACAGCCCGGAGCGCGAAGATCCGGGCAACGCGCGCTATTCGGCCAGCGTGATACCGAAGGTCGTCGGCGGCATCGACCAGACCAGCGCCGCGCTGGCGAAAGCGCTCTACCAACGAGCGGTAGTCGAGGTCGTGCCGGTGACGAGTTGCGAAGTGGCCGAGGCGTGCAAGATATTGGAGAACACTTATCGGGCCGTGAACATCGCTTTGGTGAATGAGTTGAAGATGCTCTATGACCGGATGGGCATCGACGTCTGGGAGGTGATCGAGGCGGCGGCGACGAAGCCGTTCGGTTTTCAGCCTTTCTATCCAGGGCCGGGCTTGGGTGGCCATTGCATTCCGATCGACCCTTTCTATCTTTCCTGGGTGGCGCGCAAGTACGGTCTGCCCACGCGGTTCATCGAGCTGGCGGGAGAGATCAACACGTCCATGCCCAATTACGTGGTCGATCGCTTGACGGCCGCCCTCAACGACCGGGGCAAACCCGTAAAGGGAAGCAAGGTTTGTGTGGTGGGCGTGGCATATAAGAAAGACGTCGACGACCCGCGGGAGAGCCCCGCGTTTGTGCTGATGGAACTGCTGCTGGCCCGCGGCGCCGTCATTTCCTATAACGATCCGCACGTTGCCCAATTGCCGGCGATGCGGCGGCACCGCCTTCCGCCCCTGGCGAGCGTCGATCTGACCGCCGATTTTTTGGCCGGTCAGGATTGCGTGCTGATCGCCACCAACCATTCGGCCTATGATTATGAATTCATCGTGCGGCACGCACCGCTGGTCGTGGACAC
>DASSFG010000489.1:0-5070 GCA_035694685.1 Pirellulales bacterium | reverse complement strand
GATGACGATCGACAAGGCCATTCCTAAGCGCGCCGACCGGAGAAAATGAGACTCGCGCCACGTTGTCTTTCGCTCCGCCAGAGAACGCGGGCCGATAGGCGCTGTAGGGTGGGACGAGTCACCCAGAGGGTACCCGGAGTCCCACCATAGTTCGCCAAGTTAGATTGGCGGTCGGACTCGCGTCGCTCGTCCCACCCTACGTCTCCGGTCAAAATCGAATATGAAAGTGACGAACCACTAAGCCACCTCCCAACATCCTCGCGTGCTGACTCTCGCCGACAGTCTGGTTTCCAGTTCCGCTCGCAAGCTGGCGATGCGCAAGCGGCCCGATCTGACCGCGCGCCTGCATCGCTACCAGGGCCGTGTCTACTGGGTCGTCAAGGAGCCAGTCGGCCTCAACTACTTCCGCTTTCAGGAAGAAGAATACGCCATCTTGCAAATGCTCGATGGGTTTACCAGCCTCGACGAAATCAAAGACGCCTTCGAGGCTCAGTTTCCGCCGCAAAAAATCGGCATTGAGGAATTGCAGCAGTTCATCGGCATGCTGCACCGCAGCGGGCTGATTATCGCCAACGTGCCGGGCCAGGGGCACCAACTCCTCGAGCGCCGCAGAGAACGCTGGCGCAAGGAGTGGCTCGGCCGCTTGAGCAATGTGCTCTCGGTGCGGTTCAAGGGCATCGACCCCGACCGCATCCTCAACTGGCTCTATCCCAAGATCAAATGGATCTACACGCCGGCCGCCGTGGCCGTCTGCTGCCTGCTGGCTTTGTCGGCCTTGTCGCTGGTGCTGATCCAGTTCGACGTCTTTCACTCGAAGCTGCCCACGTTTCACCAGTTCTTCACGCTCAAAAACGCTTTCGTGCTCTCGATCGCGCTGGGCGTGACGAAGGTCATCCACGAGTTTGGCCACGGGCTGACGTGCAAGCACTTCGGCGGCGAATGCCACGAGATGGGCGTCATGCTGCTCGTGCTCACACCCTGCCTCTATTGCAACGTCTCCGATTCCTGGATGCTGCCCAACAAGTGGCATCGAGCCGCCATCGGCGCCGCCGGCATGTACATCGAGATGGTCATCGCCTCCATCTGCACCTTTATCTGGTGGTACACCGAGCCGGGCATGCTCAACCATCTCTGCCTGAGCACGATGTTTGTCTGCTCGGTGAGCACGTTGATGTTCAACTCGAATCCCTTGCTGCGATACGACGGCTACTACATTCTGGCCGACCTGATCGAGATTCCCAACCTGCGGCAGAAAGCGACCGACATTCTCAACCGCAAAATGGGCGAAATCTGCCTCGGCCTGGAGCCGCCTGACGACCCATTTTTGCCCGACCGCAACCAGGCGCTGTTCGCCTTGTACAGCGTGGCGGCGGCCATTTATCGCTGGGTGGTGGTGTTCTCGATTTTGTTTTTCTTGTACGAAGTCTGGAAACCGTACCGCCTGGAGATCATCGGCCAGATCATCGGCGTGGCGGCCCTGTATGGTTTGCTGGTGCAGCCATTCTGGAAGCTTGGCAAGTTTTTCTACGTTCCGGGGAGGATCGACAAAGTGAAGAAACCGCGCATGTACGCCACGCTCGGCGTGATCGGGGCGGTGCTGGCGGCGGTCATGCTCGTGCCTTTGCCGCACCGGGTCTATTGCACGTTTGAAATCCAGCCGCGCGACGCCAAGAAGGTCTTCGTGACGGTGCCCGGCGAATTGGCCGACGTGCGGGTGAAGTCGGGCGACGAAGTGGACGAGAACACCGTGCTCGCCAAGCTCGACAACCTCGACGTTGAGATCGACCTGGCCAAGCTCGACGGCGAGCGCAGGCAAAACGAAACGCAGTTGCGCAGCCTGTTGCGGCGGCGTCATATCGACCGCGAAGCCAACCTGGAAATTCCCGCCGTCGAGGCGACGCTCACCGCCATCAACGAGCAGCTTCGGGAAAAACAGGTCGATTTGCGGCGATTGACGCTCAGCGCGCCCGTGTCGGGCACCGTGCTTCCGCCTCCGGAACAAAAAGAGCAAAAGCCCGATCGCCAGTTGGCAAGCTGGCATGGCACTCCCTTGCAAGAGCGCAATCGCGGCGCGTATCTGCAAGAGGGCACGCTTTTCTGCCAGGTGGGCGACCCGCGGAAGATGGAGGCAGTGCTCGTTGTCGATCAGGCCGACATCGACTACGTCCGCAAGAACGACCACGTCGACATCAAGCTCGACGAAATGCCGCTCGACGAACTGCGCGGCGAGGTGATTGAAATCGCCCACGAGCCGCTTCGCACCGTCCCGCGTCATCTCGGCAACAAGCAGGGCGGCGAGCTGGCCACCAAGACCGACGAATCGGGCGTCGAGCGGCCCATGAACACGTCGTACCAGGTGCGCGTGCCGATCGACGACAGCGAAGGCTTATTGCGCCTCGGCCTAAAGGGCCGTGCCCGCATTCACACTCGGCCGCAAACGCTCGGCCACCGTCTCTGGCGGTTCATCGCCCAGACCTTCAACTTCCGGCTGTGATTCAGCCTCACGCGCTAAGCGTGGGCGGTGCTGAATAGGGATAGCCGGGCCACGGCACGAAGAGATAGGGACTAGGCGTGATGTAGGGTGGCGGCGGAACGTAGTTCACGGGCGGAGTGGGCGGCACCGGGGGCGGATAATAATAAACGCCTGGATCGGCCGGATTGGTATAGATGGGCGTAAGCGTCGGATCGTTAACGGGCGGCCCCAGCGGGTCGGTAAGCACGATGCCCGTCAGACTGTAGTCGATCGGGGCCGTGGTTTCGTTACTGCCAAAGGTCACGAAGTACTGCCCCGGCTTCAGCAGCACCGCGTCGCCGCTGACCATCTGACCCGCCAGCGCGGCCAAGGTGAAAACCGTGTTTCCGGCGCTGTCTGCAATGGTCATGGTCACCGATCCTTGCTCGCTCGCGGTAGTCGAGCCGGCCGAAAGCAAGAATTGAAACAACTGGTCTTGAGCCACATAGAGCACGGCGGTGTTCGCCGTAGTGGGCGACGCAACCGTGTCGGCCGCGAAGGTGGTCAATTGCTCGGTCGTCGCTCCAAACGACGCGACCAACGAATAATTGCCCGTCTGCGATTGCCCAACCGACGAACTGGCCGACGACGGATTGGCCGACACGCTCAGGAAATAATTGCCTCCCGACTTCAAGTTTTCGGCCTGAATCGTGTACGTGCCGTTTCCGTTGGCAAGGATGCGCGAGGGCACTACGTTGCCGAGTTCGTCGAGCAGCGTAACTTGAGCCACCGCGCCGTTGGGCGCCACGGCGGTCAGCGTGGCGGTGAGCACGTTCGGCTGACCGTTGGCAACGCTCGCCGCCTTGATGCGGTAGACATCGACCTCGCTCGCCGTGCCCAGGCTGCCGAGCGCCTCGTAGTGCGTTTGCTTGGCGTAGCCGGGTGTTGTCAACAGCGTCGTCGCCGTCAGCAGCGTGTCGTCGGTGCCCGCGTCGTCGTTGAAAAGTACGTCGTCGGGCTGCTGCAAGAGTTGATCGACCGCCGCTTGCGATAACGTCTCATAATGACCGCGGAGCACGGCATCAAGCGACGCGGAAGTGGCGTCGGTCAGGCCACCAGGCACCACGGCCAAACCATAGCGGCCAATGCCCGATGGGTCACTGCTCGCACCGCTCACCTGCGCGTAGATTGTGCTGCCGGGCGTAACGTGGTCGAGATTGATCGTGAGTACGTCGCCCGCGGCGCTGGTCGAACGCGCCCGGCCTAGCGACCGGCCGCCGCTATCGTACAGCATCAATTGCGGAGCGAGCAGGCTGATGCCGGCCGATTGTAAACGAAAGCTTGCCGGCCCCGACACATTGCTCGGCACCTGCCAGGCGAAGTCGTCGACGTCTTTCGCCGTGGTGATGTCGCCGAAAGCGATCATCGGAGCGAGAGTGCTTGTCGAGCCGCCGGGCGACGATCCGCCGCCCGACGAACCGCCGCCCGACGAACCGCCGGAGCCGCCCGAACTGCCGCTTGGCGGTTGCAGGTGCGTGGCGGTATTGAAGCGATCGTTGCCACCCGATCCTTCGTTGGCGTCGGCCGACCGCTGGCCGTAAAGCGCCTGGATGGCGGCGATATCGCTGTCGGCGAGCGACGAGCGCACGCCATCGGCGTGTTCGTACATGACCGAATTGGGATCGTCGTTGCCCTCCAGGCCGAAGACATGCCCCGCCTCGTGCAACATGACGCTAAACAGGTCGCTCTGTGAATCGCGGTAGTCGATGGTGCTGTTGAGCAATACGTCGCCATCCCAGGTTCCCGAGAGAAACGGATCGTGCGGCACGGAGACCGACAGCGCCGACGACGACATCGGCTGGGCCGCGATGCGAATGTCGCCGAAGCGCGAATCGCCCTCAGTCTTGCCCGGCGTGCCCAACGGCTCGCCGTCGTCGGGCACGACGCCAACATCGATATTGGCGTTCACCGCCCACGTTTGAAACGCGCTGAGAATGGCTGCTTGCCAACTGGCGGTATCGTCTTGGGCATTGAGCGTCGCAAACAGGTTGCTTGCCTGACCGGCCACCTGGGTGCCGTCGGGTACGAAACTGATGGTCAAGTGCCGGGCATCAGCCCAAGGCACTCCAAAGGTCGTGAGCAGGTCGCGCCGCTCCAGTGCTTCGAGGCGATACGCGCGTTTGGGGCGAGTGCGTTTCATAAAAGTTAATTATCGCGTTGAACGTCTGTGGTGGGTGCAACAAGATCCCGTGCGGCTTCGACAAGCCGGCGAAATTCCGCGTCGTCTTTGAGCGACTTAAGGTCGGGGTCGATGTCGATGAGATCGAGGCCATAGCCGCCGCGGAGACTGGCCCCGATGAGGCGAAGCGCTTCGCGCCGATCGTCCTGGTTGTGCCGCAAGGTCAGTGCATAGATGCCGGCCACCTGATAGACGGTCGGCAGGCTGGTGTCGCGGAGCAGGGCGTCGCGTGCGTCGCGGACGGCGGCATCGCGGCGGCCCAACCTGGCCAACAGCACGCCGCGCCCGGCGTAGGCTCTGGCATATTCCGGAAAGCACGCAATCAGCCGATCGAGCGTTTCGATGGCGTCGGGCACGCGAGCGAGCCGCTCGGCCAGCA
>DASSFG010000488.1:0-4432 GCA_035694685.1 Pirellulales bacterium | reverse complement strand
GCGGCGCGCCAAGGGGGCCAACGATGGCGCCGATTCGCAAAACTCGGCGTTCGCTGTAAATCTCAATCTGACCGCCGCCTGTTGCGTAACCAATCAGCAACATGGGCAATACCGCCACACGGTTTATTCTCTTCACGAGCGTCTCCGCTTCGTCGTCGACCGCCTTCAGCAGGCGACCACGTGCGTGCTGCGACGACTCGTCGTCGGCCGCAGAGCGTAGTTCTTGAGATCGGCGTCGAGCCACACGCTCGAGAATCCTTCCTCGCAGTCCGGGTTTTTTCGCGGTAACGCTCGACTCGATCGTCTGCGTCCGGGCCTCGCACACCGTCGGAAGGAGGGTTAATCCGGTGGGACTGAGAACCAGGCTCTTCTCGGTTCGAAATCTGGTCAATGTGTGCGAGATAATTTCTGCTGCACCTCTGCGCCCGACGGTGTTTCCATTGATGACGCCGTCGACCACGATTTTGAGGACAGCCGCGTTGGCGCCGGGCTGGATCTCAAGCGTTCGCACGGCCTCGACCTTGCCTTTTCCAGCTACAGGTGTTCCGAGAATGATCGTGTCGATCGGATCCCAGCGGTCGATCGAGCCCTCGACTGCCGTGTCTAAAAGATTCTCGGAGACGTCGACCCAGACGTTGGCATGTCCGTAGTAGCCGCGCACGGCGTCCACCAGCGGCTTTGCCTCGGGGCTGTCGGCCAGCGTAACCAGGTGACTGGCAATGTTGGCGGCCAATTCGTCGGTCGGCTGCTCGGCGTACAATTCAAGCAAGGCGATCAGCGCAACTATGTGCGGACGCAACCGCCGTCGGCTCACGGCGTCGTCGTCACGCCTGCCGACTCCATCACCAGGCGCGGTCGAGAGAATCGACGATGCGACGAGCGAGAGACCTGGCTTGGCAGGCATACTCTCCATCGCCACGGTTCGCTGCAGCGCGTGTTTCAAATCTGCGAGCGAGTGCGTAAGCGCAACTTGAACCGCTGTTCGACCGCCCGAGTCCGATGTCTTCGGTTGCTCGGAGTAAACAGCGGCTGGCAGGCTTTGGGCGACCATTAATGCCAAAAACGCAGCTCTCATGTGGCGACCTTACGCATTCTTAATGCCAAACGGGTTTCGGTTCCTACGAACCGACCTCGCGGCAAGCGGGGAAGTGCCTTCCCTATTAGGCTGATCTTACTTTGCGGCACCAAAGCGGATCGTTTCTTTTAAAAAAAGACAGCGGTCATGTAAGAACCATATTGCGTATCAGGCATGGACCAGCGTGAAGCAGCCCCCGTGTCTCAAAACAGGAAAAAACGGTGTCCCGCGGCTTATCGCTGGGCTTGGCGCGCCGCATGCTAATGGGAGGTGGCATGCGAGGCACGCGAGAGAACAACGATTCGCTTCAGACCTATTTGGGACAGATGGGGCAATTTCCTCGCCTCACTGCCGCACAGGAAACGGAAGCCGCCGACCGATTGATCCTGACACGCCGGCGTCTCAGGGCCTCCATTCTGTCGAGCGATTTCGTGCTCCGTAAAGTGATGGGGCTGCTCGATCGCTTGCAGCGGCGCAAGTTGCGGCTGGATCATACGATGGGCTTTTCGTCGAACGACTCAGCCGAACGACGGCGGGTGCTTGAACTGTTGCCCAAGGTGCTTGATCTTCTGCGTACCACCTTGCGCGACAACCGCCGTGATTTTGCACAGGTGGTCAAGCGCTCGCTCTCAAAACGGGACCGGCGTGCGGCGTGGCGGCGAATGGTGCTGCGCCGTCGGCGTGCGGCCGACGCAATCAATGAAATTGGCGTCCGCACCAGGCATCTGCAACGCTGGCAGCGACAATTGGAGACGCTGATCGGGCAGATCGACGTATCACGCAAGCACATCTCGCGGCTTCGCCAGAACGAGACGGCGGATGGCCTTGGCGAGGCTCGCCAACGATTGCACGCGCTCATGCGGCAAGCCGTGTACAGTCCGGCCACGGCCCGCCGTCACCTGAATTGCTGCCGTTCGCATGAGCGCGATTACGACGCTGCCAAGCACTTTCTCGTTTCCAGCAACCTCCGGCTGGTTGTCGCCCTCGCCAAGCGTTATCGAAATCGCGGCGTCAGTTTCCTGGATCTCATTCAAGAGGGAAACTCGGGCTTACTGCAAGCCGTCGACCGTTGGGAACCCACTGGCAGCAAGTTCTCAACCTACGCTACCTGGTGGGCGAGGCAGGCGATTAAAGAAGCGGTTCACATCCAACCCCGGACCATCCGTCTGCCGGAACAAGTTGTGGAGCGGTTGCGGCGAATCCAAGGGGCTACCCGATCGCTCGTACAACAGCACGGCTTTCGCCCCGACCTGGAAGCCATCGCCAGCGAAGTCGGCATGTCGGCCGCACAGGCTGAAAAAATGCTGCGTATCCACCACGAGCCTTTTTCACTCGACCAACCGATTGACGCTCTAAGCGAAAACGATGCGTCGATGAGCGAGAACATCGTCGACTATCGCTGGAACGAATCGCACGAGGATCTCAGCCGGGAGCAGCTCAAGGCCCGCTTAGCCGACGTACTCACCGAGTTGAACGAACGACAGCGGGCGGTCATCAGCCTGCGGTTCGGCCTGCTGGACGGTTCTCAGCGTACCCTGGACGAAGTAGGCAAGCTCCTTTCGCTCACCCGCGAAGGCGTGCGGCAAATCGAGCTACGGGCCGTCGAGCGCCTGAGACACCCCGCGCGCAGCCGCCTGCTGAGGGGCTTTCTCGACTTCGACGACATGCATAAAATTAATCAAGGATGAGCTGGCGACCGGCGCCGGCGCGAGAGGTGGGTTGCGAAAGCTCCGGGCTCGCTTAGATGAGCCGACGGGGCTTTTTGTGCGCGCCGCTTTCCGGTTGTCAGCCGACGACTGCGGGCAGGGGCTGCCTATTGAATGCCGCGTTCCTTGACTATAAGTATCGCTGACGACGAACCGCTGGCCCGCCAGACACTTGACCGCATGTTGGCCACGCTGGGGCACCGCGTGCTGAGCATCGCCGAAGACGGGCAGCAACTGATCGATCAATGCCGACAGCAAACACCCGAGTTGGCCATTATCGACCTGGAGATGCCCGTGCTCGACGGTTTGGCTGCCGCCGAAGAGTTGCGGTCAATCAGCCCGGTGCCGATCATCCTTTTGTCAGGCCATCCTGACATCAACCGGGTGGTCAAGCAAGAAGAACCGATTGAGGTCTACTTGCACAAACCGATTACGCTCCGCACGCTCGAAGCGGCGATCAAAGCAGCCGTCCATTCGATGGACGATCCCGAGGTCTAGCCGCGATGGTTCAGCAATTTTCGTGAGAAGTCGGGCGTGGCATCGAGTTACGACCAGAATCGCCGCACTCCAAAGGTTGCGACCCCGTTGGTGCGGTGGACCATGGTCGCGGCGCCATCAGTTACGACTTGTGTAGAACGATGGCGCTCACCCCATGCTCGCCTGACCCAACAGCTTGCGGAGGGCGGTCATGCCGACTTCGCCGAATTGTCGTGCGGGAACCTGCCAGATCTGCGGGTTCATCAGTTCCACCGAGACGTAGCCGTCGTAACCGATGGCGCGCAGGGCTTCGAGCAGCGGCAGAAGTTGAAAATCACCGTCGCCGGGCAAGATGCGGTCGGCGTCGGAGGCGAACTCGCGTAGCGTGCCGGCCAAGTCGCAAAGCTGCACGTGAAAGAGGTTGTGGCGCGTCAAATAGGTAAGGTCTTCGGCTTTGCTGGGTCCGGCATAATAGTGGAACACGTCGAGACACAGCCCCAACTGCGGAGAGCCGGTTTCGTCTACCAGCGCCGCCGCCGTCTGCAAGTTGTTGCCGAACGTGGCCGACGACTGAAACTCGAGCGCCAGTCGAATACCACACTCGCCCGCCAGGTTCGCCGCCTCAACCAGCGACGCCTGCACGCGATCCAAGTCTTGCTGCGTTAGCGGCCCGACGACGTCGCAGGCGACCACCAGCGTCTCGATGCCCAACTCGGCCAGCAGCTTCAACCGTGCAGAAAAACTTTTCCAATGCTCGCGCCGCGCGTCGCCCTGGCTGGCAAGCAGCCCACCCTGAAAGCTGGCAACTGGGGCGAGCATATCCTGCTCAGCGAGCAAGCGCCGTACGTCGTCGACCGTGTGGCGTTCGAGGTACGTCTCGAGCTTTCCCAGCCAAATCTCGATCGCTTTGCAGGCCCCCGCGGCATAATCTTCGACGTCCTTATCGAAGGGCGAGTTGAGCGAACAGACCTGGCTTAAGGCGGGTTTCACACGCGTTGATCAGTTTTGGTGGCAGAGTGTTTGTTGCCTTGTCGACTACTTGCTCGCGCCTCAGCGCCAGGCGATCAAATTGTAGGAGGCATGGACAATCTGGCCTGCACAAACCGCATATTTCGGTTCCCATAGCTACGGTTGCCCCAAACGGCCGGACTTGACCGCGTCGAGGGCCGCCTTC
>DASSFG010000487.1:0-25267 GCA_035694685.1 Pirellulales bacterium | reverse complement strand
GTGTTCGAGGCCGCCGACGGCGAAGAGATCACCGGTTTGACCTTGAGCGCGGACGGCGAAAAGCTAGCCGCCTGTGTACGAAATCCGGAACAAACTGGGCGGATTTGTGTCTGGAGCGGCGACACCTTCGAGGTACAACTCACGCTTGAAAACGACCACGGCTTCATTAGCGATCTCCTCATTTCGCCCAACGGCACACGGCTGGCCGCGAGTTTTGGCAAGTACAACGAAGCCGGAAAGGTCGTTATTTGGGAATTGAACGACGCCAAAAAGGAGTTGCAATTGCCAGGCCGTCTCGGCCATGTGTGGAGAATGGCGTTCACCTCCGACGGCGAGCGGCTGATCACGGCCGGCGGGGAAATAGATCGCGCGGAATTGTTCGAGTGGGATCTTGCCGCGGGGCGACAAGTTCGCTCGTTGCAGGGCCATAAACATGCAGTAACGCACCTTGCGGCCAGCCAGGACGGCTTGTGCCTTCTGATCTGTGACATCGGAACCAGCATTCTCTGGGATTTGTCCACGGGTTCCAAATTGCGAATCTGGAAGGGCCATAGCGGGTCCGTTAAGGCGGTGAACTTTAGTCCCGACGGTAAGCGATTGCTGACGGCAGGTGGACGCCATGATGGGGAGCTCTTTCTTTGGGATGTTCCCGACGGAGAGCTGGCGGCGGAGTACGCAGGGGCGGCAATGCCGTATTCTCACGCTGCCTTCAGCCACGACGGATCAAGAATTGTGGCGGGAGCTGGTCAAAAGCGCGGCCCTGACATAACTCTGAAGGACGGCAGTGCAACGAGAACACGGAGCTCCTATTTGGGCGACACGATATTCGTCTGGGACGTTCAAAGTCGCCGCCTATCGAAATCTTGGAAGCGTGACGACGATCAGGCGCTATGCTTCAATCGCGCGGGCGACAAGATTGTCACAAGAAAAGGGTGCCTCATTGATGCGGAAACGGGCGCGCTCGCGGTGTCGCCGACAAGACATGATACGTTTATCCAACAACCGGCGATAAGCAGCGATGGGCGCTGGATCGTGACGCCCGATCAACGGGGCCAGGTCATTCTTTGGGACGCCAATGTCGGCCGATCGGTGAGGAGCTTTGGCGAACACACCGGAAAGTCGACCGACCAGTGGGTGTATGGTGTCGCTATCAGTCCGGACAACCGTCGCGTGGCGACCGCGTCGCGCAATGGCACCGCCGTCATCTGGGCGCTCGCCACGGGGGCCAGGCTCGCGACTCTTCGGGGGCATAAGGGCGAGGTAACGGCTGTCGCCTTTTCCCCCGACGGCAAAAGACTCGCCACCGGCGGGTTTGACTCGCAAATCATCCTGTGGGACGCGGACACCGGCCGGAGGCTCGGCAATCTGCCGGGCGGAACATGGAACGTTCGATCGCTCGCCTTTAGTCCGAGCAGCCGCCGGCTCATTTCGGCCCACGGCAATAACATCGGCTACATTATCGACGTCGCATCACGCAAGCAACTCGTATCGTTGCCGGGCAATAAAAAGCGAATGGGCTGCGTGGCCTATAGTCCCGATGGAAAGTGGGTTTACACCGGTGGCGACGGGGGAGCTGGCATCCTTTGGGACGCGCAGGCATTACGAGGCGTCCACACGCTGTCTCCCGAAGGCTTCGCTTGGTCGGCGGTGTTCAGCCGGGATAGTCGAACGCTGTTTGTGGGCGGAAATGAGCTCGTGCGCGCCTTCGATGTCGCCACGGGCAGGGAAAAGACGCGAATTTCGTTTACCGGAAGTGTACATGGGATCGCCGCCGCGACGAGTGCCGACCGTTTCATCGCCGCGGATAACGATGACGTTACCGTTTTCGAGCAAAGCACCATGCGACGAGTGACGGCCATGCGGTCTATCGGTTCGGACGGTTGGCTTTCGGCATCATGTTTGAGTGCGGACGGCGACCGCGTGCTGTATGGGAACAGTAATGGCCGGCTGATGCTTTGCGAGACAGAAACCGGCAACGACATTCAGTCTTTTCATGGCCACGCAGCCCTCGTCAATGGCATGGCGTTTATGCCCGACGGGCGGCGCGTGGTGAGCGCGTCGAGTGACGGATCAAGTGCCGTGTGGGACGCCTCCACCGGCGATATGCTGCTGCGGATGATCGTGCTCGACGATGGCCGCGAGTGGCTGGCGGTGACGCCCGAAGGCTTATTCGACGGTTCGCCCGGCGGCCGCGCCAGCGTCAAGGTGCGAGCGACCGGCGGATTGGACCTGGAACCGATCGACCGCTTCTTTCAGGATTTCTATCATCCGGGCCTACTAGCTGAAATCGCGCATGGCGAACGGCCCATGCCGCAAGGCGATTTCGCTAGTAGGATGGCGCCGCTTGTGAAGATCATGTCGCCGCGACAGGGCAGCGCGATTGTCGACGCCCGCGTCACCATCGAAGCCGAGGTGACGGACCGCGGCGGCGGGATCAAAGGGCCGTGGATCGTGCAGAACGGCGCGCGCGTGCTTGCCGAAGGCGAGCGCACCGTCACCGGCGGCAGGGTCCGGCAGACGTTCGTCCTATCGTTGGTCGAAGGCGAAAACCGCCTCGAAGTACGCGCCGCCAGCGGTGACGGCTCGTGGGAGAGCGAGCCGGCCAGCCTGCTGCTCAACTACGAGCAGCCGCTCGCCGAGCCGGCGGTGTACCTGGTGGCCGTCGGCATCAACAAGTACGCCGAAGAATCGCTGAACCTGCGCTTCGCGGCGCCCGACGCACGCGACTTGGCCGGCGTCTTCCAGGCCCGCGGTCCCTCGCTCTATGGCGCGGAGCGGACGCACGTCACGCCGCTCGTCGACGAGCAGGCGACGCAGCAAGGGATTCGCGAGGCCCTTGGCCAATTGGCCAAGGTCGCCAACCCGCAAGATACCGTGGTCGTGTTTCTCGCCGGGCACGGGGCCACCATCGGGCAGCGGTATTACTTCATTACGCAAGAGTTTAAGCAGGAGGAGGAGCATTTTGAAGACGACGTGCGCAAGCAAGGTTTTGCCGCCGACGAATTTGGCGACCTGCTCGGCAAGACCCGCGCGCTCAAACGCGTGCTGATCTTCGACACCTGCCAGTCGGGCGGCGCCCTGGCGGTGCACCAAACAGCCCGCGATCCGTTCGCCTTTCGCGGCGCGCTGGAACGCCTGAGCCATTCGCAAGGCGTGTTCACCATTGCCGCCGCCGCGGCCAACGATCAGGCGCAGGAAGCCCAGCAACTCAAACACGGCTTGCTGACCTACGCGCTGTTGGCGGGGCTAGGCGCAGTCGACGAGGGCCCGCTGGCGGGGCAGCAACTCAAGCCCGCCGGCGACGCCAACGTCGCCGAGGTGCGCGAGTGGTTCAGCTTCGCTCAGGACAAGGTCCCCCTGCTGACCAAGCTCTACTTCGGCCAAGAGCAGTTCGTTGGTTTCAGCGGCCAAGGCGCCAGCTTCCCCGTGTTGCCGTTGAAGGACAAATCGGAGAGCGTCCGATGAAACTCAGCCTCTCGCCGCTTGTGGCATTCCTGGTCGTTTTGCTCTGTGCGTCGTTGGTTTACAGCGCCGAGGAGCCCGACCAGCGCTGGGCGCTGTTGATCGGCGTCGACGATTACGCTGAACTGGAAGACCTGCGATATGCCGGGGCCGACGTGCGGGCGCTCAAGCAAGAATTGCTCGGCCGCGGCTTCGACCCACAGAATGTGTTTGTCGTAGAAGATCACGCGGCGGAAACGAAGTATCGCCCGTCGAAAGGAAACATCGAGCGGCAGTTGAAGCTGGTGATGGAACTGGCTGACAGGAACGATCTGGTGCTGATCGCGTTCAGCGGGCATGGCGTTCACGTAGACGGCAAGAGCTACCTGTGCCCCGCCGACGCCCTGCTGGACGACGCCGACACGCTGGTCAGCCTCGACTGGGTGTATGAACGGCTCAAGCGGTGCCCGGCGGCGCTGAAGCTGATGGTAGTCGACGCCTGCCGCGACGATCCTCGGCTGGGCGGCCGGCGCGGACCGCAGAGCGCCGACGTGACCAGCCGCTTCGCCGCCGATCTGGAGCGCCCGCCGCAAGGCGTCGTGATCCTGAATAGCTGCGCGCCAGGCCAGGCTTCGATGGAAGAAAAGCAATTCGGGCATGGCGTGTTCATGCACTTTCTGATCGAGGGCCTGCACGGCGGGGCCGATGACAATCGCGACGGCCGGGTGTCGCTGGGCGAGCTGTCGCAATTCGCGGGGTTGCAAACCAAGCGCTACGTGGCCCGGCAATTCAACGGTGTGCAGACACCGAAACTGCAAGGCGACTTGGCAACCGACGTGCTCGCCTTTGATTTAGGAATGCGCGGTGGTCTCCCCGGGGGGCGGGCTTCCAGCCCGTCGCTCGGAGACGCACCGATAGAGGGCCTGGCAAGCCCGCCCCATGACGGCGCACCCCACGAGACATTCACTAATTCCATCGGCATGAGATTCACGCTGATTCCGGCGGGCGAGTTCCTAATGGGCAGCGACGAATCGGTCGCCGACATCGAGCAGGCGTTCGGTAAGCACGAGTGGCTGAAGTCCGAACGGATCGCTGCCGAGCACCCCAAGCATCGCGTGCGGATTACCAAACCGTTCTTTCTGGGTGTCTATGAAGTCGCGAAGGAGCAGTTCAAGCGGTTTGTCGAAGCTGAGGATTATCGCACCGATGCGGAGAAAGACGGCGAGGGAGGTTATGGCTGGAGCCAGAATGACAAGGCGTTTACGCAGAAGGCTGAATACACTTGGCGGTCGTGGGGCGTGAACCAAAGCGACTCCTCGCCGGTGGTGAACGTGAGTTGGAACGATGCCGTGGCGTTTTGCCAATGGCTCAGCGGCAAGGAAGGTAAGGGCTATCGCCTGCCCACGGAAGCCGAATGGGAATACGCCTGCCGCGCCCGCACGACCACGCGCTTCTACAACGGCGATGATCCCGAAAGCCTAGTCAAGATCGGCAATGTCCGCGACGGCACAGCGAGGGAGACTTTCACTTGGTGGACCTACACCGTCAAGGCCAAAGACGGCTTTGCGTTTACCTGCGCGGCGGGCCGCTTTCGGCCGAACCTGTTTGGGTTATACGACATGACGGGCAACGCCGCCGAATGGTGTGCCGATTGGTACAGCGAGGACTATTACGCGGATTCTCCGCTCGACGACCCGCAAGGCCCCGCCGCTGGCTCGTTCCGCGCGATTCGCGGCGGGGGCTGGATCGACCTCCCGGTGGCCTGTCGTTCCGCCTACCGCAACATCGGCACGCGTATTTTCCGTCTCAACCAGATCGGTTTTCGTGTGGTGTGCGAGCGGTAGACGTGTAGGGTGGGCATTGCCCTCCATTGAATGTCGTTGACGTGTAGTGTGGCCTTTGCGCGCCATGAATCCTATGGTGGGCAATGCCCGAACTACGTTTGTGCGCGTGATCGACAAACGTTAGTGGTTGGGCGTCGTGCGAATGTATCGCGGTTCGGTGGTTCACGGTCAACCCTTTCAGGGTTCCCTTGTTTTACCGGCTCTCGTGACCCAGGGCGTTGCTTTTGATGTTGCGCTTTTGTCTGCCGCGGAGCGGCAACGGAGTGTAGCCGCGGGTGCAAACCCGCGGAAAACGCGGCAAAAACCGGATGAAGCCGCGGAGCGGCGAGGTAATGCCAACCGTCGTCGCGCCGCCGCCGCTCCGCGGCTTCGCCAACGCACGTCACACCGTACCGCGGGCTTCGCCCACGGCTACATTCCGAGCGCCGCTCCGCGGCGGAGATGGAAATGCGCAACATCAAAAGGCGTTGCCCCGGGCTGATGAATCACGGCCGTTCCGGGCTACGAATCTATCGGCGTCGGCTCCTTTCGCGGCGGCCAGCGCCGCCGACCGTATTCACTAGCCCAGCCTGCCAGTATCCTGCTGGCCACACCTGCCGTCATTTTGATGACACGATGCGCTGGCGCTCGGTCAATCTGCGCCGTGCAGACGTCGGAAATCCGAGCGTCTGCGAAGTCCTACCACGAGCGGCATGCGGCTTGCTTTGCTCGCCGCAACAAACGGCGTTTGTGTTTTGTTACAGCCCAGAAATCGGGGATGGCATAGGCTGGGCATCGCCCAACTTTGGTTCACAGTGGTTAGGGGCTTGGTGGCCAGTGCGACCCTACGTCTACCACGCATCCCGATTCTATAAAGCAACAAGCGGTGCCGAACCGCGCCAGAAATTTGCTTGACGAACGACGAGTCGCACCCCCAAAATGATGGACGCAGCGGCGGCCAAATGTCATGGCTGAGCCTACCCGAGATCCGGCGGGCAGGCGGGACGCCTACACCACAACGCCGGATCTCGGATTGCTCTAAGGATTGACGGATGTTACACCCAACGAACACCTCGTACCGATTTCGCCGTGAGGCCGCGCCCGCTCGTCATTCTGCAGCATTAATGATCGCGGCCATCGCTGGCCTGATGATGCCGACCATCGGTGCACTCGCCGATGAAACTGAGGGCGAAGCGGCGCGCGAAGCCCCCCGCAACCAATGGGCGCTGTTGATCGGCGTGGAAAAATATTACCGGGCCAGCCCGCTGCGGTTTACAGTCAACGACGTCGAACAGCTCGCGGCGACGTTGAAAAACTACGGCGGGTGGTCGCCGAAACACATACGGCAAATCACTGATAACGCTCCCAACCCGCGGCGGCAGCCGCTGCGTTCCAGCATCCTCGCGGAGCTTAGCGAGTGGCTGAAGCTGCCCGAGCCGAACGACCAGGTGTTGGTTTATTTCAGCGGGCACGGCTTCCGTGATGATAACGGCAAGCTCTATCTGGCCCCCATCGACTGCGACCCCGAAAACCCCGCTGCCACCGGCATCGCCGTCGAGACGTTTCACGAAGCCATCCGTGAATGCCGGGCAAAGTTCAAGCTGCTCGTGCTCGATGCTTGCCACGCCGGCAGCGAAAAGGGCCCTGAGGACGGCGGCGTCACGGCCGACGAGCTGGGCCGGCCGTTCGAGAAGCTTCCCGACGTACTCACGCTGGCCAGCTCGTCGGCCGAGCAGCAGAGCCAGATTTGGGAGGAAAAACAGCAGTCGCTATTTAGCTACTGGTTGAACTATGGCCTGAAGGGACACGCCGACATCGACGGCGACGGCGCCGTGGACGTGGACGAGCTGTTCAAGTTCGTCCACGGCGGCGTCACGCGCACCGCCGACGCGCGGTTTGCCAAGCCGCAGGAGCCAGTCCGCATTGTGCATCCTAACCGCGTGGGCGTGCCGGTGGTGCTGCGGATGAAGCCGCAGCGGTTGAAGAACGTGCTGACCGACATGGCCGAACAATTGGCCGATGCCCTGGCCGACCGCGGCTTCAAGCGCGTGGGCGTGCTGGAGTTTACCAACGATACGCCGTTGGGCGAGCTGTTGGGGGCGAATTTCGGCGGACTGGGAAAGTATTGCAGCGACGAGCTGGAACAGCGGCTGACGCAGTTTGCGGCCCAGCGGTTCGGCGTCATCGACCGAAGGAGCCTGGAAAGGGCCTTGAAAACAGAGCGGTTCGGCGTCGACAAGCTCGGTTCGCCGACCGCCCTGCAAAGGCTTTCGCGGCAGGTGCAAGGCGGCATGCCCGTGGTTGCAGTCGGCACGCTGTGCAGCCGTGCCCGCAGCGCCGTGCGGTTGCAGTGCAAGCTGATCGATACCGAGACGGACGAAGCGGTGCTGTCGGTGGGCGGCGTGGCGGAGATCAATGAATCGGAATGGGCCATGCTCGGCGGCAGCGCGCTGGTGACCCCTGCCGTCTACCAGGTGGAAATTCCAGACGCCGATCGACCGACTCCGTTTCGGTTCGCCAGCAGGGTCGAAAAACTCGATCAGCTTGCCCGTGAAGCGCACCCGATGCTCGATAAGAAGTTTCCCTATCGGGTGAAGATCATGATCGAGGGCCAAGAGCGGCCGGGCGTGTTTCGCGGCAACGAGCTGTTCGTTCCGATGCGCGTGGGCGAAGAGTATGAAGTCTGGATCGAGAACCTGAGCGGCCGAATCGTGCTCATGCGGTTGCTGGTGGACGGGCTGAACACGTTGCCCCAAAAGCCGCAGAAGGGCGTGCGCGTCGAGTCGATCGGAGCGCGGGTGAACCTCGACGAGGCGCGGCACTGGGTGCTCGATCCGGCGATCCGCAAGACGATGTATTTTCGGGGCTTCGTGACGCAGACGGGCCCGCAAGGGGAAGTGCGCAAGTTCAAGATCGTCGACGCCGAGTCGTCGCTGGCGGCGCGCAGGAAGTTCACCGACAACATTGGGTTGATCACCGCGGCCTTTTACGCCGACGCCGGCGTCGCGCGCGGCGGGCTCGGCACCGCTCCCGGCGAGGCCCGTCGCGAAGACCTCACCGAGCGCGCCGGCACCAAGGTGGGCAACTTGCTGGCCGTGGTCAACATCCGTTATGTGGAGGCGAGTGCGTTGGAGGGGAATCAGTGAAAAGTGGTGAGTGGAAAGTGGAAAGTGGAAAGTGGAAAGTGGAAAGTGGAAAGTGGCTGGGCCAGCGGCGCAGCAGGAAGTCAAAATGCAAAATGCAAAATGCAAAAGTAAAAATGGCATGAGTTTTCATCCTGCGATCGGCGGCGCCTTCCACTTGCGCGCCCTTGCCTACCGTCTACCGTCTACCATCTACCACGTCGCCGCCATCCTCATCGCCACCGCGGCGGCGAACCTCGCAATGGCGGAAGAAGCCGACGAGCACGAGGCTCTCATCCGTTATTGCACGCGGGCCATCGAACGCGATCCGGGCGACGCCTGGGCATACTACGCCCGCGGCCAGGCACATGCCAAGAAGAAGCAGTACGACCAGGCGATTCGCGACTTTAACGAAGCCATTCGTTTGAATCCGAACGACACCGACGCGCGCTTCTATCGGGGCAATACCTGGTATTTGAAAGGCGACGTGCGAAAGGCGCTGGGAGAATACGACGACCTGTTGGGCGTCGATTCGAAACATGTGGGGGCCTACAACGCCCGCGCTTGGAACTGGGCGACTTCACCCGACGCCGGTTTTCGCGACGGCCGCAAGGCGGTTGAGAGCGCGATCCGCGCCTGCGAGCTAACGAATTGGAAGCTGCCGGGTTACATCGATACGTTGGCAGCCGCATACGCCGAGGCGGGTGACTTTGAATCGGCCGTCAAGTGGCAAGAACAGGCCCGCGACATGGTGGCCAAACATGCGAGAGAAAGCTTCTCCGAGCGGCTGGAGCTTTATCGGTCGCGTACGCCTTATCGAGATGTTCAGCGTGACAGGTGAGGAATAGGGAACGTGCTTGTGCCTCACGTTCTTTTTGTTGTTACCAAGAAAATGCTGGAGCCGAGGTTCAGTAATCATGTTACCCCGCCAAGCGATTCTTGCCGCTCTATTCGTCGCCCTGTCAGGGGCCGAGGCGCTGGCAGAAACTGAGCGCACACTCGTTCCAGATGACACGTGCATTATCGAAATCGAGGCGCCGGCCGGGGCGACGGTGGCCGTGGATGGCCGCGATTTCGCTCTCAAGCGCGTTTTGAACTATAACCGCTTGAAGCACGGCCAGCTTTTCGCGGCCGACGTCGACGTGCGTTGGCAAGGCGGCGAGCAGCGGCATACCGTCATCGTGCAGGGCGGCCGGCGCATTCACGTGCGGGTCAACCCAAACCAGGCCGATCGTCCGGAACTGGTGCTGCAAACTGGGCATACCGACAAAGTCCGCGCAGTGGCTTTTTCGCCCGACGGGCACTTGGTGTTAACCGGCTCCGACGACAACACGGCCATCCTGTGGGACGTCGCCACCGGCAGGCAGTTGCGCGTGCTGGCCGGTCATGGGCGTGAAGTGAGCACCGCGGCGATTAGTCCCGATGGTCGCCGGGCACTGACCGGCTCGGAAGACAAAACGGCGATTTTGTGGGACTTGCGCACAGGCGAAATTGTCAAACAGTTCTCGGACGTCGTGGCGGACAATTCGATTTGTTTCAGTCCCAAAGGCCACGCCGCAGCAGCGGCGGGGTACGGCAGGGTCCGTATCTTCGATACGGCGACGGGGACGTTGACCCATTTCATCGACGAGTTTGACGGCCCCTATGAAATCGCCTTTTCGCCCAGCGGCAGCCAATTGGCGATCGCAGGCGATCTTGCCGAAGGGTATACAGAGCACAAGGCCCGCGAGTTTCCGAATGAGGAGGCGCGTAAAGCGGCCTACGATGTCTTGAAGAAGACGCCAGTGGTGGCGATCTGGGACTTGGCCAGCGAGAGCCGCGTGCGCACCTTTTATGGCCACAAGACGACGCCCTTTTGCGTCGCCTTTAGCCCTGATGGCCGTTGGCTGGCGTCGGGCGACGGAAGTGAGGACAGCGCCGTCATTCTCTGGGACGTCGAGGCCGGCACGAAGGTCCGCAGTTTTGTCGGGCACGCGTATCAGGTCAACGCGGTGGCTTTCAGTCCCGACGGTGAAACCTTGTTGACCGGTTCGGACGATTACTCGGCCGCCTTATGGGAGGTACGCACCGGCGAGAGGTTGTGCATCTTCTCGGGCCACACCGGTAAGGTGTGGTCGGCCGCGTTCAGCCCCGATGGCCGGCAGGTTCTGACGGGTTCACTGGACGGCACTGCAAACCTCTACGACGCCGCGACCGCGAAAAGGATGCGCAGCTTCGCCGGCAATGTCTCCCGCGTCTCGTCGGCGGCCCTGAGCTCGTCCGACCACTTGTTGGCGGGAACCAATTCGGGCTCGGTTGCATTCTGGGAAATGAAAACGGGCCAGCCGCCGGCGGGTCTGCGGCCCCATTCAAGCGGTGTCAGCAGCGCGGCTTTCGACGCCAATGGCACGAAAGCGCTGACGGGTTCTTCGGATGGGACAGCGCTTTACTGGGAGGTGCGGAAGCAGGAGATTCTCTGGAGTGCCGAAGGGGCCGGGGCCAAGGGGGTCGGCTTCGGCGACGACGGCCGACGGCTAGTGGCCGCTGGCAAGCGCAGCTTGACCATCTGCGACACTAACGGCTGGAAGACTGTGGCTACGATTCCGCTGCCATCGCTGTTGCAACATTTCGCAATAAGTGGGGATGGCCGCGTCGCCGCGACGGCCTGCGGGTTGGCAAAAGGCCCCATCGAGGTTTCCTTATGGGACGTGGCGGAGGCCAAGAAGCTCTCAAGTTTCATGGCCGGACCGGCGCCGACCATGGCGTTGACCCTGAACCAGGATGGCGGCAAGCTGTTTATCGCCACCGGCAACGAGGGCGACTGCCGTGGGGCGACTTACCGGACGGCGACCGGCGAGTCGCTCGGCAGTCTTGAATCGGCAAGCAAGATTGCGGCGGCCCAGTTTTCGCCTGACGGGCACTTGTTGGCAACCAGCGGCGGCGACCGCCGCCAGCCGGGAGAGATTGCGTTCTGGCACGTTGAGACACTTGCGAAATCGCCGTCGCTGCCGGGCCAATTCGAGGGCGCGGTGCTGGCGTTCGACAAGACGGCAACGCTCCTGGCGAGCGCGGGGGGCAAATTCGGCGAGCCGGGCGTCGTCACGCTGTGGGATTTCAAAACTCGCGCGCAACGGCATGCCATGACTGGACACACCAACCGCATCCGAGCCATCGCCATCACGGCTGACGGGCGCTACCTCGTCACCGGCAGCGCCATCTTGAAAGCCGCCTCGCAGATTTGCATTTGGGATGCCGCCTCGGGAGGGAAAACGAAAGAGTTTCCCGTCGCGGGCATGGATGTGAACGGACTCGCAGTCAGTCACGACGGAAAGCACATTGCTTACGGCACGAGCGAGAACGTCACCGTGGTCGTCGACGCGGAAACCGGCAAGCAAGTTTATATGCTCGGCGCGCCCGCGGCCGAATACGTCATGGCGGGCGCGCTCAGCCCCGATGGCCACCATGCGCTCGTCGGCCGAGGAACGTATGGCGGCACCTATGCGGGAATCAAGGCCAACGAAGCTGTTTCAAAGGGCCAACTGCTGCTGCACGACGCCGCCACGGGCAATCCGCTGCGCGTTTTCTCGGATTTCTCAGACGTCGTGCGATCCGTGGCATTCTCCCCTGATAGTCGATCACTGCTTGTGGGTTATCACACCACGATAGACAAAAGTGTCGGCTCAACGAATGGAATCTGGGAACTTAGCACCGGGACGAAGATCGCGGAGTTCGACGGCCCAAACTTCCTCGCAACGCCAGCCGCCTTTAGCGTCGACGGCAAGCTCGCATTGTCTGGAGCATGGCGCCTGTGGGACGTTGCCGCGAAGAAGAAGGTAAGCCAGGTCCAAGGTCACGGGGCACATAAAATTATTTGGTCTGTCGCCGTCGACTCCGATGGCACAAGAGCCGTCACCGGTGCGGCCGACGGGACCGCGATTCTTTGGGATCTCTCGACGGGGAGACAGCTTATTCGATTCGAGGGCCATACCAGTGAAGTCTATAGCGTGGCGCTGAGTCGTGCGCGCAATTTCGTCGCTACCGGGTCTGCCGATGGGACGGCAGCCATCTGGAATGCCAGTAGCGGCACGACGCTGCGACGATTTGAAACCAAGTCGCAGGCCGTCAACGCAGTAGCTTTCAGCCCTGACGATCGCCAACTGCTGCTCGGCACGGTACTACCTAGTCAGGTTCTCCTCTACGACGTGACCACCGGAAGCCTTATTCGGTCCTACAAAGCGCATACCAAAGGGGTCGCGACCGCCAGTTTCAGCCCGGACGGCGGGCGCATTCTGACTGGTTCAGGCGATCAACTCGCGATTATCTGGGACACCGCAAGCGGCCGCATCTTACACAAGCTTTCTGGCCACACCGACACAGTCCGCTGCGCCGAGTTCAGTCCCGACGGCAAGAAGTTGGTAACGGGTTCCCCCGATAAGACGGCAATTATTTGGGACGCCGAAACTGGAAAACGGCTGCGAACAATAACTCGGTACGGCGCAATACACGGCGCCGAATTCAGTCCAGATTCAAAACAACTCCTGCTTTGTGCCGGCATGTGGACCCATCCAGAACTTTGGGACGTCGAAAACGGCAACTTGATCTCGATTCTTGGTCGGCCGACCTCGTTTCAGGATGGATTGGGGAATTTTTGCGGCGCTTACATCAGAGCGAACGGCAATCTGCTCATTGGCAGCTATGGCAAAGCGGTCCTCTGGGATTTGAAAACAAAAGCAATCCGCCAGGTATTGCAAACGCCCGCCGAACCGCACGTCGTCGTCCTGCACCCTTCGGGCCGCTATGTGCTCATGGGGTCGTCGGAAGGCGTCGTCAGCCTGTGCGACGCCGCCAACGGCGTGTGTATGCGCAGCAGCAAGTGCCATACGGGCAGCATCGATGCCCTGACGTTTACCGCCGACGGCCGCATCATGCTCACTGGCAGCCACGACGGCACGCTGGCAGCGTGGGACTTTGCCAGCGGCGAAGAGCTGGTCCGCATGGCGCTGCTCAATGAGGGCAACGATTGGCTGGCCTTCACCCGCGAGGGACTGTTCGACGGCTCGGAGGGTGGCCGGCAAATGGTCTCGTGGCGCGTCGGTGGCGAGCTGAACGTCGTGCCGGTCGACCGCTTCTTCCAGGATTTTTACCACCCCGGACTGGTGGCCGAAATCTGGGGTGGAGGGCGGCCCTTGCCCAAAGTCCGCTTCGGCGATACCGCGCCGCCCAGGTTGGCCATCGTCTCGCCCCGCTCGGGCGAAGCCGACCGCGCCACCGTGACCATTCAGGCCGAGGCCGTCGATCAGGGCGGCGGCATCTCAAACCTGGCCGTCTATCAGAACGATAGCCGCGTGCTCGCCTCCGGCACATCGCGGCGCGAGGGCCGTACCCTGCGCAAGACGTTCGAACTGGGCCTTGTCGAGGGCGAGAACCGTATCCGCCTTTCGGCCGCCAGCGGCGACGGCGCCTGGGAAGCCGAGCCGGCCGAGATCGTGCTGCACTATTCCCGGCCGCTGGCAAAAAGCGAGTTGTACGTCTTGGCCGTCGGCGTGAGCAAATATGCCGATGCCAACCTGCACCTCAAGTACGCCGCCATCGACGCCAAAGCCCTCGCCGATCTTTTCCGGCGCCGCGGCGGCAATCTCTACAACAAAGTACACGTCACGACGCTCCTCGACGAACAAGGCAGCCGCACGGAAATCCGCAACACGCTGAAGAGCGTCGCCGCCCAGACCCGGCCCCAAGACACGCTGGTGCTGTTTCTGGCTGGGCACGGCTCGATGGTCGGACAGCGCTATTATTTTGTGCCGCACGAATTGCGCAAACAGGCCGAGACGCTGGACGACGATCTGCGCTCCCAGGCGCTGCCCGCCGACGAACTATCGGACTTTCTCGGCGGCGCGAAGGCCCTCAAACGCGTGCTGATTCTCGACACGTGCGCGTCGGGCGGGGCGTTGGGTCCGGCCCTGCGAGGGCGGAGTGGTTTTGCCTTGCGCGGCGCCATCGAGCGGCTCTCGCGAGCGCAAGGCGTGTTTACCATCGCCGCCGCCGCTTCAACGGAAGAAGCGCAAGAGTCGCGCGAGCTCGGGCACGGCTTGTTGACCTACGCCTTGCTGGCCGGCTTGAAGGCGGTCGATCAAGGGCCGTTACGAGACAGGGCGTTGCAGCCGAGCGGTCCCGACCGCGTGGCCGACGTGCTCGATTGGTTTACCTTCGCGGCCGGGCAAGTGCCGCGCTTGACCGAGCAGCTCTTCGGCGTCTCGCAAGACGTCCAGACCAGCATCGAAGGCAGCAGCTTTCCGGTGCTCCCCTTGGATGATTAGTTGCCTCGTCACACCTGCTCTTCGGCGGGCGCGGGGGTGGCATCAGTTGAGTCGGCGGCGGCCGGCTCGGTGCGGTTGGCGTTCATGCGGGCCGACATGGCCAGGTATTGCCATCCCCATACCAAGCCGATCAGAGCGCACGGCACGGCAAGATAATAGGCGATGCCGTTGCCGTCCATGCCGAACCAAACCTCGGCCCCGGCCGCCCCGATGCCCATGAGCATCACGAGGGCCTTGCTCAGCCAGGATTCCCACAGCATGCGGCGTGAATGGTTGTCGATTGCCGCCCGGGCATTGAGATTGGCAATCTCACGCATAGCTGACAGGTCGGCCGACCGCTCGGGCGGCAAAGCGCGTCGGCCCATCTCGGCTGGATCGCGAAGTTTCGGCTGCTGCGGCATTCGGACCGGTTCTTCGACTTGCGGTTGGGGCGTCTCGTCGTTGGCCGTTGGCCGTTGAGGTTCTTCGACTTTAGGCGGCGTGTAGGAGGCGTTGCCTAACCGCGCCATGAGTTGCGCCATGTAGGAGTCGATCGACTCTTCGTCGTCGTGATGGCCCTGTGGGCGACTGGCCGGCAAAGACGGAGCGGACGGCTGCTCTGCCATCGTCGCCGGCCCGATCTGCCGGACGGGCGGCTCGGCAGCCGAATTGTTCTCGTCGAGACTTACCGATAATCCGAAACGGCTTAGTAAATCGGCCGTGCTTACCGGCGCTTCTGAGTCCGGCGCCACAAAGGCCACTTCTTGTTCGATTGGTTGGGAAAACCGCGAGAACAGGTCGTCGGTGGTTGCGGGCTCGTTTTCTGTGGTTGGGCTGGCGAGCAATGGCATCTCAGGAGTATCACCGCCCGCTTCAGGCGATGGCTCCTCGATTTCGCCCTGTTGGGTCAAGAGGGGCGTTCCCTCCGGCTCTTGCTCTTGGGCCGACGTACGGCGGCCGTCCGCCAATTCTTCGCTCAAGTTTGCCAGCTTGCACTCAAGCGCTTCGCTGCGCGTCTCGAGATCGGCCCGCTCGGCCTCGTAACCTTGCTGCTGCCGCAAAAAGCATTGAACTTCGGCCTCGGCGCGGGTCAATTCACTTTGCAGCCTGGCCAGTCCATCGTTGGCTTCGGCCAATTCGTCCTGAAGCCGTGACCGCTCATCGAGCGCTACGCCTAGCTGTCGCGTTATGCGGTTAAGTTCTTCCTGCTGTGTTTGCCGTTCTGCTTGCCATTGTAACTTGGCAGCGGCCTGTTCCGCCGCTACCTGCTCAAGGCTGGCTTCGAGCCGTTTCAGGACAGCCTGGCTTTCAAGATATTGCGACTCCTCTGAGGAAACGTCTTGGGCGAATTTCGAGAGCCGTGTGAGCTGCTCATTAGCGGTCGCCAACTCGGCTTCCAATTGGGCTGTTTGCTCGGCAGCCCGCGCCAGCTCGGCGGTTGTCTCACCAAGCTCGATTTGCCAATGCTGACGCTCCTGTTCGAGCTGCAGGCGGCTTTGCGCCAGCTCCGCTTCGATTCGTTCGACTGTCGTTTGCAACGATGCCGCATGATCGGACTGTGAGTGCGCCTCCGCGGCCAACCGCGTGAGTTCCTCATGGGCGGTCGCCAACTCGGCTTCCAATTGGGCTGTTTGCTCGGCAGCCCGCGCCAGGCCGGCGGTTTTCTCACCAAGTTCGGCTTGCCAATGCCGGCGCTCCTGTTCGAACTGCAAGCGGGTTTGCACCAGTTCCGTTTCAATTCGTTCGACCGCCGTTTGCAGCGATGCCGCATGATCGGACTGTGAGCGCGCCTCCGCGGCCAACCGCGTGAGCTCATCATGGGCGGTCGCCAACTCCGCCTCCATTTGGGCTGTTCGCTCGGCAGCCTGCGCCAGGTCGGCGTTTTTCTCGCCAAGCTCGGCTTGCCACTGTTGAAGCTCCCGTTCAAGCTGCGTGCGGGCTTGCTCCAGCTCCGCTTCCATTCGTTCGACCGCCGTTTGCAGCGCAGTCGCATGATCGAACTGCGAACGAGCCTCCTCGTTCGACCGCACGAGTTTCTCATGAGCGGTGGCCAACTCCGCCTCCATTTGGGCTGTTCGCTCGGCAGCCCGCGCCAAATCGGCGGTTCTCTCAGCAAGGTCGGCTTGCCAATGTTGACGCTCTTGTTCGAGCTGCGTGCCGGATTGCGCCAGTTCCGCTTCAAGTCGTTCGACCGTCGTTTGCAGTACAGCCGCGTGATCAGACTGCGAACGAGCCTCCTCGTTCGACTGCGCTAGTTCATCATGGGCTGCCGCCAAGGCAGCTTCCAATTCGGCTGTTCGCTCGGCGGCCCGTGCCAGATCGGCGGTTTTTTCAGCAACGTCGACTTGCCTTTGCTGATGCTCTTGTTCGAGCTGCGTGCGGGCTTGCACCAGTTCCGTTTCAATTCGTTCGACCGCCGTTTGCAACGCAGTCGCATGATCAAATTGCGAGCGAGCCTCCTCGCTCAACCGGGCGAGTTCATCATGGGCGATCGCCAACTCGGCTTCCAATTCGGCTGTTCGCTCGGCGGCCCGTGCCAGATCGGCGGACTTCTCACTAAACTCGGCGTGCCACTGCTGACGCTCCTGTTCAAGCTGCACGCGGCTTTGCGCCAATTCCGCTTCAATTCGTTCGACCGCCGTTTGCAGCACAGCCGCCTGCTCGACCTGCGAGTGCGCCTCTTCGCTCAACCGCTTGAGTTCCTCATGAGCGGTCGCCAGCTCCGCTTCCACTTGGGCTGTACGCTCGGCAGCTCGCGCCAGATCGGCGTTTTTCTCACCAAGCTCGACTTCCCACTGCTGACGTTGTTGTTCGAGCTGCGTGCGGCTTTGCGCCAGCTCCACTTCAATTCGTTCGACCGCCGTTTGCAACGCAGTCGCATGATCGGACTGCGAGCGGGCCTCCTCGCTCATCTGCCCGAGTTGCTCAATAGCGGTCGCTAACTCCGCTTCCAATTGCGCCGTTTGCTCGGAGGCCCGCGCCAGATCTGCGGTTTTCCGGTTGAGTGCTGCTTGGGATTGCTGACGCTCACTCTGGAGCTGGGCCTGGTTGCGTGTCAGCTCCGCTTCCAGACGCTCGATCGTCGCGGTCAGCTCCGCGGTTCGATCGGATTGCCCACACAGCTCCTCAGTTAATCGTTCCACACATTCATTGGCCGTTGCCAGTTCGGCCTTCAGAAGGGCCGTTTGCTCGGCTTGCGTGCGAGCGTCGTCAGCAAACTCTGCCCAACGATCATTCGCCGTCGTCAGTTCGGCCTTCAATCGAGCCGTTTGCTGCACTGCTGCTGTTAACTCGGCCGTTTTCTGATCGAGCTCGGCCTTCAGGTTGGTCCGCTCCCCGTCGGCCTCGGCGCGAACCTGGCGCAGCTCTGCCTGCAACGACGACGTCGTGCGCTGTAATTCCACATACCGCGCAGACTCGTTTCCGGCGTTCGTGGCGAGCCGCGCCAGCGTCGCGTTTGCCTTACCTAGTTGCGACCGCAGTTCGTCACATTCCGCTTGAAAGCTGGCGCGCTCGGCCGACAATAGGCATTTGAGCCGATCGACTTCCTGTTCGACCGGTCCCTGGTCGATTTCTCGGCCCGCCGGCGCGTCGTCCATCGACACGACTTCGATTTCATACGGACCAACTGCCAGCCGGTCGCCGACCGTGAGCACGGCGTCGGTAAAGTCGCGGCCGTTCAGCCGCATGGCCGGCGATAGCCGTCGGACCACAGTTTGAGCGGCACCGCGGAAGATGACGCAATCGAACGGACTGACGTGGTGGTCGCCGGTTTCACGAGCATCCGGTGTGCCGGCAGCAGATCCTACGTCGCCTAGCCGGATGGTGCAGGCGGGGGTCGAACCGATGGTGCATTTCGCGGGCTCTACGTCGATCAGACGGCGTTCGTGTTGGCCGGTCAGTTGCAAGCGGAGTCCGCCGTTTGCGCGGCCGAGCAAGCTCTCGCGGGGTGAGGCAAGGGTCGAATACGTCATACGGACTTCCAATTGTTTCTGTGAGGGGGCGCCGCCCGCAGTTACCTCCGCGCAGGCGCAAGTCTTTGGGGCTATGGGGCATGTAGCTTACGCCGGCCTTGGAGTCAAAACCGTCCGGGCCTACCTGTTCACAAAGTCTTTGCCGGCTTTGCCGGGGCGCGTCGATCGGCATGCCTTGCCGGTTGCCAAGGCGCAATCGGCAAAGATTGCGGATTTCGGCTGTATATCTTTGCCGGGTTTGTCGATTATCGGATAGCGTTTTTGCGAGCGCTGCCGCTGGCTCAAACGTGGTCCAAAGTGTCCGGTGAGAAAAATCTTTCACGGGGCAAGAGCGGTGTTAGGCAATCCATAGGTAGGGGTCATAAACCATTGGTGCAGCATGGTTTATGTGCCGGCACGGCCGCCTGCCGTGCGGCCGGAATTTATGACGTTTCGGCCGACCTCTTATGGTTTGCTTGCGTACTATATTGTGGTTGCAGCCGACAGGGCTCAAAACGGCGGAACTCGTGTCGCGGCAATCGAATGTGAACAGGTCTGAGGCTTTTTAGTTGCCGTCGATTGACTAGGTCGAAGAGCGAAGGGGGGCCGAACCCTCGTTGTCGCCCGGCGTCGTACGGTTGAAGGTACCAACATGGCACGCAAAGACGCGATTCTGAAGATGCGCGAGATTTTGGTGGTCCGGCGCGACGCACTGCGCAAGGCCCTCGCGGGGGATTTGAGCCTGTTAAAGGAGCTGCGCGAGCAGACGGCCGGCGACGTGATTGACTTCGCGCTCGACTCGGCCCAACACGAGATCAATTCACAGTTGGCCGAAGTCGAAAGCCGCGAACTGGCCAGCATCGAAAACGCCCTGGAGCGGATCCGCACCGGCCACTTTGGCGTGTGCGAACAGTGCGCGGTAAAGATTCCCATGGCCCGGCTGAACGCCCTGCCTTACGCCACGTTGTGCATTGAATGCCAGCGCGACGCAGAGCGCCACGGCTCGGCGAACGGACTGGAGGCCGATTGGGGCCGCATCAGCGACGGCGGCGGGGACGTGGAACTATCGATCAATGACATTGAGATCGACGTTTCTTGATTCCTAGCCGGATCTGAGTAACAATGCGTGGCATGTTCAACCGACGTGCATTGTTAGCGATCGCATTGTTCTCGTGTGGAGTGTCCGCGGGCGCCGCCTTCGTGTTTGCCGTGGGAGGCACTCACGAAGGCGAAGAACCGCTGACGGCCGAACAGCGCGTCGACCTCTATCAATCGCTGAACCAGCAGGTCGACGCGCTGGAAGCACAGTTCAACGTGCTCAAGACCGTCGTCAAGCTCGTCAGCCCGACGGTCGTACACATCAAGGCCGAAAAGCCCGAACGCCACAGCTCACGTACGCAGCACCTGCCGAACGAGAAGGTCGAAGAGGCCGGCTCGGGCGTGATCATCGACTACAAGGGCCGGACCTTCGTGCTCACGAACCGGCACGTGATCAAAAACGCCCAGCTCAAAGACATCTATATCGGCCTTTCCGACGGGCGTGATCTGCGACCGTTGAAAGTCTGGGAAGACGCCGATACCGACGTCGCCCTGATGGCCGTTTCGGCCTCCGAACTGGTGCCCGCCAAGCTGGGTGATTCTTCGGCTGTCCAAATTGGCGACTTCGTGCTGGCGGTAGGCAGCCCCTTTGGTCTGAGCCATTCAGTCACCTACGGCATCATCAGCGCCAAAGGCCGCCGCGATCTGGAACTGGGCGACGACGTGGCCCTGCAAGACTTCATGCAGACCGACGCCGCCATCAACCCGGGCAACAGCGGCGGGCCGCTCATCAATCTGCGCGGCGAGGTGATCGGCATCAATACGGCTATTGCCAGCAATTCGGGCGGAAACGAGGGCATCGGCTTCAGCATTCCCATTAACGCGGTGATGCACATCGTGCGTCAATTCGTCGAGCGCGGCCGCGTGGTACGGGCATTTCTAGGCGTGAGCCTCGATCAGCGCTTCACCAGCACCGTGGCAGTCAAGCTGGGCCTGCGCCGCAAGCAGGGCGCCCATGTGACGGCCGTCACTGACGGTGGCCCGGCCCAGGCCGCTCACCTGCAGCGCGGCGACGTGATCTTGCGGTTCAACGGCGTGCGCGTGGAAAACGACACCCACTTGATCTACCTCGTCAGCCTGACCGAGGTCGGCAAAGAAGTGCCGATGGAGGTCTTTCGCGCCGGGCAAGTGTTTCAGGTCAACGTCAAAGTCGGCAACAAAAGCGACTTCCCTCAGCAGCGCTGAGCTAGCACCGCGAAACAGCCCTGCGCGATCACAGGCCGCCGGCTTAAAGGAGGATGGGCTTCCTAGCCCGTCACGCTCGACATTTCACGGCCTGGAAGGTGCCTCTGGCTTTCCCGGAGGCCTTTCACACTAACCATCTATATCAGCGTCGTTACACCTCGCGCGGGCCAAATCGTCGGCCGTTTGTGTAGGTTAGGCTTTCCAGCCTGACGCCGTCAGGCTGGAAAGCCTGACCTACCTATTAGAATCGGCCGCGCGCGGTAGCGCTCCCTGCTGCCGATTTACGCCGGCCGAGGCGACAAGCGCGTCGCACGCAACCTATCGCCGGACTTTGAGAGGCACTGTCAAAGGCGCAGCGCGCTGCGCCTTTGCCCACGTAGCTGATCCGCTCCGCGCGAGCAAAGCCGTTTCCTCCGCGACCATTCCGATACGTGTCGTAACAGCCTGGCTGAGAACCGGCGTTGTGGTGTAGGCGTCCCGGCCTGCAATCCGCACTAGTGCTTTGTCAGAGTTAGGAATTGGGGTTGGCCATCTGTAGGGAACGCCCTCCGTGGCGTTCCGTTGGACTGCGAGTTGACATCGCCTGGTGATTCAAGGAACCCCACGGAGGGCGTTCCCTACAGAGCGTCGATGGCACAGCCAACCCCAATTTTAAGGCCTGACAAAGCACTAGCAGCCTGGTAGGGTGGGCATTGCCCACCATGAGTCGAAAGCGGGCGGTGCAGGCTTACAACCTGCCAAACGGCCCCAGGTGGCGCTCGTGACACTTGCGCCGCGCGCGGCGCAACCTCCTCCCTCCATCCGCCTCTCTTCGCGCCAAAGGCGCAGCGCGCTGCGCCTTTGCCAGCATAACAGCTTCGCTCCCCGGCCGAGGCGACACCGCCGGAAATTCACAGGCACCGTCAAATGCGCCGCGCGCGGCGCCTTTGATAAAACACCCCTCGACTGGCGGTTTCGTAACGTCTTGTGCAGATAGGTCTTGCGGTTTCTGGTCCGTGCGTGATCGTCGATGTCGGCCAATTTGCATTTTGCAATTTGCATTTTGCATTTTTTGGCGTGGTTCAATTCCGGCGGTTTTCGGCTAGCGCCCACACTCCCAGTGTAGGGTCGATTGTTTGGCTAAATTGCAAGTGGCACGTTCTGCTCGTCTCCGCCGAGCTTGGCTCGGGCGAGACAAGGGCCACGATCGGGGCTTGTCCCCGTCGAGCCATGATTGCCAGGCTAAAGTGCTGAGTGCCTGGGCTGTCGTCGCCCCCGCTGGGGTTATCCCGGTGGAGCGCATGATCTTGCGGCTTGGCTTTCGAGTCGTGCGTTCCACCTGCAAGCCGCCCACATTTGAACCACGCCCATTTTTTCTCAACCACCCGCCGCGTTGCTAAGCTAGGTCTCGATGTGGGACAGCCGCCCTCGGCTGTTGCGCGGCCGGACGACAGCCGAGGGCGGCTGTCCCACCTGGATCCTGCCATTCAGGCGCATGGTTGTTTTTTCTGCCTTCGCTCCGCGCTTAGTGAGCGGGATGCGTCAGCTTCCCGGTGATTTGATTTTCGCTTCGGGAAAGCCGCCCTGAGCCTGCTCCTCGAAGATTTTTTTGGAGCAAATGCTTGCAATCGCGCAAAAGCGCGTTACAAAAACCCTCATCGCCGCCAAGCGGGCGGCGGGGCCACACAAGGAAAGGGGGCAAGCATGTCCCGCCTGAGCAATCGCTCGTTGTCGCTGTGCCACGCCAGAGTAGTACGCGCGCTCGGCCGTTTCGTAGCCGCGCCGCGTTTGATGCCGCTATGGCGAGCGGGAAGCGTCAGCTTCCCGGTAGTTTCCGCTTTCCAATTCTCAAGTTGCACTTTGCAATTTTCAATTTGCAATGGGCATGCTGACATCCCGCTGCCGAAAGCAGCAGGCAACGGATCCCCGCGGGCGGGCCGTGCCGTAGCTACGCCGCGCTCGACGTTGCTCGTGTTGTTTCGCGGCGCGCTAGCCGGCCCAGGCATGAACGTCTGTCGCTTAGACAGGCAATGCCGCGCGACGGCTTGGTTGCTCGGCGACGCGTGCTATCATTCCTGCCAGCTATCACTAAACCCGAAGCGCCCGCGAGGCGCGTTTGCGTCGCTTGCGCGCGCGTTGGTACGCCCGCATGGTCCAACGTCAAATGACCAATAACTCGTCAACCCGTCCCTCCGTCGATCGCTCTGCCCTGTTGCGGCAGTGGCTGATCGTCAAGGCCATCGCGGCGGCCGGCGGGGCGGCGACGATCAAAACGCTCGTCGAGCGGGCGGGCAAAAGCGAAAAAACCATCCGCCGCGATCTGGCCCTGTTGCGCAAGGTCGGTTTTCCGATCGTCGAAACGTCGGGCGACTTCGGCCGCAAAACCTTCGCCCTGGAAAACGGCGAGCTGCCGCGGCTCGACCTCTGCTACGACGAGGCGCTCGCCCTCTTCTTCTGCCGCCGCGCCGTGCTCCCCTTGGCCGGCACCATGTTCTGGCAATCGGCCGACAACGCTTTCACGAAGATCAAGGCCTCGCTCGGCCGCCGCGCGGCCGACTATCTCGACCGCATGTTCAGCCGCGTCTATCACACGCAGATCGGCGGCGACTACGCCGGCAAGTCCGAGTTGATCGACCGTCTGCTCGTGGCCGTCGAGGAATGCCGCGTCGCCTTCATCACTTATCACTCCAGCCGCTCCAGCGAACCCTTGACGTACCCGATCGAGCCTTACGGGCTGATCGCTCATCGCGGGTCGCTCTACGTGGTGGGCCACTCGCAGCAGCACAACGAGGTGCGTCACTGGAAAGTCGACCGCCTCGAATCGGTCACGGTCGAGCGGTTTCCCTTCGAGCGTCCCGCCGACTTCGACCTCGAGCGTCACCTGGCCGGCTCGCTGGGCATTTATCACGGCCGGCAATCGGTGCGTGTTCGCGTGCGTTTCACCCCCGCGGCCGCGCGATACCTCCGCGAGAAGCGGATGCACGCCAGCCAGCGCATCACGCGCCAGCGCGACGGCGGCGCGATCGTCGAGTGGACGCTCACGAGCACGGTGGAAGCCAGATCGTTCATCCTCAGCTTCGGCTCATCGGCCGAAGTGCTCGAGCCTGCCGCGCTTCGCGCCGAGATCGCCGCCGAAGTCGCAGCCCTCGCCGAGAAATACGGCATGGCAACTACGCGGCAACACTCAAAGCGCTTACGGGCGTCAGCAGGCAAGGCGGTGAACAATGAAAAATGAGCGGAGAATGGCCGGATCATCGTCACTGCGTCCCCTCGACCACTGGGAAAGGGCATCTGGTTCCCTCTCCCGTCGGGAGAGGGTTAGGGCGGGGGCGGCTCGTTTTGATTTCTGTAGGGAACGCCCTCTGTGGCGTTCCGATAGTAGCAGGCACCGGGTACCCGCGAGCTGGGGGCCGTGCCGCCAAAGTAGCAGGCACGCTCCGTCGTGCCGTCGCCGCGCTACTATCGACGTCGCTTTCGCTTTTCGGTTCGAGGGCCACGCGCTCCTGAAGATCACTTGTGTATTCCACGTCTTCCAGCCCAAAGCAACGGCACGACGGAGCGTGCCTGCTACTTTACGCGCGACGATTTCTGGTTCCCTCTCCCTTTGGGAGAGGGCCAGGGTGAGGGCGACTTGTTTTGCCTTCTGTAGGGAACGCACTCCGTGGCGTTCCCAAAGTAGCAGGCACGCTCCGCCGTGCCGTAGCGGCGCCGCTTTCGACGTCGCTTCGACTTCACAGTTGCCAAGCCGCGCACTCGTGAAGATCACTTGTGAGGTTCCACGTTTTAAAGCCCAAAGCTACGGCACGACGGAGCGTGCCTGCTACTTTACGCGCGACCACCGCGACTCGCCGCTCTCAGCTAAAACAGCAGGTCATCGCGGGTCAGCTCCAACTCGTCGTCGTCCACGGCGGCGGCAGGAGCCGAGCCGATCTGAAGTTTGGTGGCAAAGAACTCGTCCCAGCTTGTTTGCGGGCAAGGGCGCACCAGGATGCCTTCGGGCGTTTTCTCCAGCGCCACCATTCCGCGCAGCCCCAACGCGTGCGCCCATTCGTCGGGCAATTGGATCCGGTTTCCGGGTTCTAACGTGGCGATTTGCATGTTGCCATCTTATCTCTGGTAGCTGTGCTATACCGCGATTTCTTCCACGAATCCGCCCGCTGGCGCTTGGGGCTCATCGACCTGTTCCAGGTAAAGCGCGATCGCCTCACGGATGTTTTCCCGCGATTCTTCCAACGTATCGCCTTCGGAAATGCAGCCCGGCAGCGCCGGCACAAAGACCGTATAACCGCCTTCTTCGGAGGCTTCGAACACAACTTTCAGGAGCATCGAGAACGGCTCACCAATCGAAAATACTGCGCACGTGTCGGTGGCCCGACATTCGAATCGCGACT
>DASSFG010000486.1:0-4602 GCA_035694685.1 Pirellulales bacterium | reverse complement strand
AAAAGCGGCGATAAATCGCCACACTCCAAAGGCTGACGGCGGGCGCGACAAAGCCGTTCTTCCCCAAAACGGTGGTTTAACGCTCTGGGAAGGCCAGCCGTGCCCTCTCCTAAATTTTTCTGGTCTGGCACTTGAACCATTTGCGGGCTTGGGTTTATACTCAGTCGCTTTCGAGCAGGTTGGCCTTTGGCATCGACGTTGCAAGGCGGCGAGCCCGAGCTGCGCGAAGCGAATGGAGTGAAGCATTAAGAGTGGTTGTCAGTCATGAAAGTGCGCGCCAGCGTTAAACGCATCTGCGAGAATTGCAAACTCGTCCGTCGGCGAGGTGTGGTGTTTGTCGTTTGCAGCAATCCCCGCCATAAGCAGCGGCAAGGTTAGCAGCCGCCGGGTCGTAGCGGATTGGTTAAGGGCGATGGCCGCCTCGAGGAAGCTACCTGTAGCCTTGGCGAAGCAGCACTGTGAAGCTAGCGACGATTGGAGTCTTGCCAGCGGCTTTTGTTGGCGTTGATCAGAATAAGATTTTAGTGGAGCGATTTGTTTTATGCCTCGTTTGCTAGGGGTCGACATACCCAACGATCGGCCGACCGTCATCTCGCTGCAGTATTTGTACGGCGTGGGAAAGAAGGTCGCGCGCGAGTTGTGCCACAAGGCGGGCGTCAATCCGGCCGCTCATGCACGCGATCTGGCCGAGGACGAACTGGCGCGTTTGGCGGCGCTGCTGGATAAAGATTACGTCGTTGAAGGCCAATTGCGTCGGCAAGTGGCTCAGAACATCTCGCGGCTGAAAGACATTAATTGTTACCGGGGCATCCGGCATCGCCGCGGCTTGCCGGTTCGTGGCCAACGTACGCGGACGAATGCTCGCACCCGAAAAGGCCCCAAGAAGACAGTCGCCGGCAAGAAGGGCGTCAAGGATTTGAAGTAGGTCAGGCTTTCAGCCTGACAGCGTTGTAGGTCAGGCTTTCAGCCTGACAGCGTTGTAGGTCAGGCTTTCCAGCCTGACAGCGTTGTAGGTCAGGCTTTCCAGCCTGACAGCGTGAGATTGCAGTCGATGGAATCAGTCAGGCTCGAAAGCCTGGCCTACCAGGAGCGGAGCGATTCGTGGCTAAGACAAAACGTCGAAAGGTTCGCCGCAATGTGACGCTGGGCGTGGCGCACATCAAGGCGACGTTCAATAATACGACGGTGACGATTACCGACACCAAGGGCGATACCCTCTGCTGGGCCAGCGCCGGCACGTGCAACTTCAAAGGGAGCCGCAAAAGCACGCCCTTCGCCGGTCAGTGCGCGGCACAGCAGGCCGCCGAGAAGGCCGTGAAGTTCGGCGTAAAGGAAGTCGATGTCCGCGTCAAAGGCCCGGGCAGCGGCCGAGAAAGCGCGATCACTGCGTTGCAGTCGGCCGGCATCACCGTCAAGAGCATCGAAGACGTCACGCCGTTGCCGCACAACGGCTGCCGCCCCCCACGAAAGCGGCGCGTGTAGGTCAGGCTTTCCAGCCTGACGAAGGAAACGTACTTGCAATAGCTGGATCCAAAGAAAGTCCGTCAGGCTGGAAAGCCCGACCTACGAACCCTGAACCCTGAACCCTGAACCCTATTCTGAATGGCACGTCATACCGGACCTGTTTGCCGCCTTTGCCGCCGCGAAGGCATGAAGCTGTTCCTCAAGGGAACGCGTTGCGATACGCCCAAGTGCGGCATCGAGCGGCGCGATTCCAACCCCGGCATGCACAACCAGCGCCGAGGCAAGCTCACCGACTATGGTATTCACCTTCGCGAGAAGCAGAAGGTGAAGCATTACTACGGCATCCTGGAGCGGCAGTTTCGCCGTTATTTTTCCGAGGCCCAGCGATCGAAGGGCAACACCGGCGCCACGCTGATGAGCCTGCTCGAGCGCCGGCTCGATAACGTGGTACACCGACTTGGCTTCGCGCAGAGCCGGCCGCAAGCCCGGCAGTTAGTGGCGCACGGCCATATCACGGTCAACGGGCATCGCGTGAACATTCCCAGTTACTTGTTAAAGGCCGGCGACGTGGTGCGCGTAAAGAACCGGGCGAAAAGCCTGCAGGCGGTACAAGGCAACATCTCCGAAAACCAGCGCCAGGTGCCTGATTTCTTGAGCCTGGTGGAAGGCCCGATTCCCGAAGGACGCCTGGCGCGGTTGCCGGAGGATTTTGACGTTTCCATTCCGGTGCAGACGCAGTTGATCATCGAGTTGTGCTCCAAGTGAGCGCGTGCCGGTCATACTAAAGGTCGCCGACGTGGTCGGACCGCGAGCGACCGTCTTTTGATGGAGGACACTGATGCGGATTCGTTGGCGTGGGCTTGAATTGCCCAGTCTGGTAACGTGCGAGCGTTCGACTTTAAGCTCGACCTACGGCAAGTTTATCGCCGAGCCGTTTGAGCGCGGTTTCGGCACAACTATCGGCAACAGCTTACGGCGGATATTGTTGTCGAGCCTGGAGGGAAGCGCCGTTACGCAAGTCAAAATTCACGGCTCCCAGCACGAGTTTACCACCCTGCCCGGTGTGGTCGAAGACGTGACGGACATCGTGCTCAACATCAAATCGCTGGTGGTCAAAAATCACAGCGAGAGCACCAAGGTCATTCGCATCGAGAAGAAGGCCAAAGGTTTGGTGACCGGGGCCGACATTAAGACCGACGACACGGTGGAAGTCATCAACAAAAACCATGTGTTGGCCACGTGCACCGAAGATGTGCCGTTTGACATCGAAATGGTGGTGGAAAACGGCCGCGGCTACGTGCCCTCGACCGAACACAGCCCGAACGTCGAAATCGGCATTATTCCGGTCGATGCGGTGTTCAGTCCGGTGGTGCGCGTGCGTTATGAAATCGAGGAGACCCGCGTCGGTCAAAAGACCAACTACGACAAACTGACGCTGGAGATTTGGACCAATGGCTCGGTCGGCCCCGAAATGGCCATGGTCGAGGCGGCCAAAATCCTGCGCAAGCACCTCAATCCTTTCATTCAGTACGCCGAGTTGGGTCCGCAGGTGTTCGGCGACGGGCGTTCGGCGCCGGTGCTTTCCGAGGCGGCCTTGGAAGAGCGGCTCAACCGCCGGGTCATCGACCTGGGCTTTTCGGTCCGCTGCCTGAACGCGCTGGAGCAGGAAAAGATCGCGACGGTCCGCGAGCTGGTGAGCCGCACTGCCGACCAGTTGCTCGATATTCGCAACTTTGGCGACCAGTCGCTTTCGGAAGTGCGCGAGAAGCTGAACGAGATGGGTTTGCGTCTGGGCATGCGCGTGCCCGCTGGCTTATCGGTATAGTTTAACAAAAGGTTACCCGTTCCATGCGACACCGACGTAAAGGCCGAGTGCTAGGCCGATCGCCCAGCCATCAACGGGCATTGCTGCGCAACCTCGCCAGTGCGCTGTTCCTGACCGAACGCGATGCGGAGCACGACGAAAACGCACCCAAGGTCAAGGGGCGCATCGTCACCACCTTGCCTAAGGCCAAGGAGGTGCGGCCGGTGGTCGAGAAGTGCATTTCGATCGCGGTGCGCGGCCTGCGCGCCGAGCAGGAGGCCGCGGAGTTTGCCACGGACGCCGAGCGTGACACCGAAGAGTGGAAGCGTTGGCGGCAGGGTCCGGAGTGGAAAAAATGGGCCGCAGCCCGGTCGCCCGCGGTTACCGCCCGCCGCCGGGTGCTTACGCTCCTGGGCGACAAGCAGGCCGTGCGCGTTTTATTCGAGCAAGTGGCCCCGCGATTCGTCGACCGCAACGGTGGGTACACCCGTATTCTGCGGCTGGCCAAGCCGCGTTTGGGCGATGCCGGTACGCGGGCCATCGTCGAATTCGTCGGCGTCCGCGACCGTGCCGCTCAGCGCGCCCAGGCGCCCAAGTTCGAGTCGCAAGAATAACGGCCCGGCGGTCTTACTCAAGCACAGGAATTTTCAAGCACAGGGATTCTCAAGCACAGGGATTCGTGCATGGCGTCGATCGCGGCAGACGAGCACGGCGTTACACTCGACGGCTTCGATTTTACGTTCCACGCCGGCCGCCTCTGCGCCGATCTTTGCCGGCGGCTTGAAGAACTGCAACACGTCGACATGGACCGCGTGGCCATTCGCTATTGCCAGGTGCGCAAGGCGGTGTCGCACGGCATGCAGGCCAGTCTGACGCCGTTGCGGTTCGAGCGCGGCGAGCTGTTTACCATGCGTGCCGGCCGTCGCTGGACGATCCAACGCGTCTATGGGCCCGTGGGCCAGGAGATGCTTTACCTGCTGAGCTTCTATCTGCCACGTTTTCTCAATCAGTCGTTTCACGAGAAGCTGGCCACGGTCATCCACGAACTGTGGCACATTTCGCCCGAATTCAACGGCGACATCCGCCGCTTGCCGGGCCGTTGCTACGCTCACGGACAGAGTGAAGAGCACTATCACGCGTCGATGCACGAGCTCGCCCGGCGCTGGTTGGCACTTGGCCCGCCCGAGGAGGTGTTCGATTTCTTGCGCCTTGATTTCGGCGATTTGCGCAGTCGGCATGGCGCCATTTATGGAGTCCGCCTGCCCACGCCCCGATTGATCCCGGTTGAAAACGGACACCACCCCGGCCTGCACTAGCTCTGTCAAAGCAACGGC
>DASSFG010000485.1:0-9785 GCA_035694685.1 Pirellulales bacterium | reverse complement strand
GTGTCGCATCGGTCGCAGGCGGCGGTGTTGCAACGGCATCGGTGGCTGGGTCGGCGAAGTGCAAGCTCGCTTGTCCGACGCTACGCCAGCACCGCCCGGCTCTTGGCCGCGGCGGGAGCGAAGCGGTAAAATAACCACCAGGACATGACGCATTGCCCGAACTTTTTCCCACGGAGGTTTTGAACATGGCTACCGCCACCCGCCCCGAAAAGAAAACCCAGCCCAATGTCAAGCACACCGAATGCTTCATCGGCGGCAAGTGGACGCCGGCCGCCAGCGGAAAGACGTTTGAGACCATCAACCCGGCAACCGAAGAAGTCATCGCTCAGGTGGCAGAAGGCGATGCGGAAGACGTCGATGCGGCCGTCGCCGCGGCACGCGAGGCGTTGGAAGACGGCCCCTGGGGAAAAATGGATGCCCGCGACCGCGGCCGGCTGATCTATAAGCTTGCCGACTTGATGGAGGAAGAGCTCGACGATTTGGCGGCCCTGGAAACGCTCGACAACGGCAAGCCCATTCGCGACGCCAAGGCCGCCGACCTGCCGCTGGCCATCGACTGCCTGCGGTACTACGCCGGATTCGCCGACAAGATTCACGGGCAAACCATCCCCGTCCGCGGCAACTACTTTACCTACACCCGCCGCGAGCCGGTCGGCGTGGCGGGACAAATCATCCCCTGGAATTTCCCCATTCTGATGGCCTGCTGGAAATGGGGGCCGGCCCTGGCCGCCGGCTGCACCGTCGTGATGAAGCCCGCCGAACAAACTCCGCTGAGCTGCCTGAGGCTCGCACGGCTGGCGCAAAAGGCGGGCATTCCCGACGGCGTGATCAACGTCGTGCCGGGCTACGGGCCCACGGCCGGAGCGGCGATCGTCAAGCATGCCGGCGTCGACAAGATCGCCTTCACCGGCGAACATCGCACAGCGCAAGTCATCATGCGCGACGCCACCCAGACCCTGAAGCGGCTCACGTTTGAGCTGGGCGGCAAGAGCCCCAACATTGTGTTTGCCGACGCCGACCTGGAAGCCGCGGCCGCCGGCGCGCATTTCGGACTCTATTTTAACCAGGGACAATGTTGCTGCGCCGGCAGCCGGCTATTCGTCGAAGAAAGAGTACACGACAAATTCGTCGACAAGCTGACGTCGATGAACAAGGGCCGCAAGCTGGGCGACCCGTTCGACCCCTCCACCGAGCAAGGGCCGCAGGTCGATCGAGCACAGTTCGACAAGATCATGCACTACATCGGCCTCGGGCAGCAACAAGGCGCCCAATGCTTGACCGGCGGCAAACGGTTTGGAGATCGCGGCTATTTTATCGAGCCCACTCTGTTCACCAACGTGAGAGACGACATGGCGATCGCCAAAGACGAGATCTTTGGCCCCGTGCTGTCGGTGCTGAAGTTTAAGGATCTGGACGAGATTGTCGACCGGGCCAACAACACCTTCTATGGTCTGGCCGCCGCCGTGTGGACGCGCGACGTGTCCAAGGCTCATCATTTGGCCGCCAAGATCAAGGCCGGCACGGTGTGGATCAACTGCTACGACGTCTTCGATACAGCCGCCCCGTTCGGCGGATTTAAAATGTCGGGCCTCGGCCGCGAGCTCGGCGAACGCGGCCTCGACGCGTACACCGAGACCAAGACGGTGACTGTCAGCCTTGGATAAAATGGTCATGCGCGTACCGGGGCAATGACGAAGCACGAATGACGAAGCACGAACCCGGCATTCGTCATTCGGACTTCGTCATTCTTTCGTCATTCGTCATTAGGCATTCGTCATTCCTTGTCTTGCTCCCCTACCGGCCACGGATAAACTAGACGCCTACGTCTTCGGGCATCAAAGGATCCATCCTCGTTGAGCGACTCTTACCAGGCGGCTTTGGCGTTTCTATATGGCCGCATCGACTACGAACGAGCCGTGGCAATGCCCTATGGCAGCGGCGAGCTGAAGCTCGATCGCATGCGCGACTTGCTCGCGCGACTGGACAACCCGCAAGACGGCCTGCCCATCGTTCACGTGGCGGGCACCAAGGGTAAAGGCTCGACCTCGGCCATGATTGCCTCGGTGCTCTCGGCGGCCGGACATTCGACCGGTCTCTTTACGTCGCCCCACCTGGAACGCCTCGAAGAACGCTTTCGCATCGACGGCCGACCGTGCAGTGAAGACGAGCTTGCCGTGCTGGTCGACCGCCTGCGTCCCGTCGTGGCTGAGATGGATCGCGAGGCCGAGGCCCCCGGTGACGCCGGGCCAACCTACTTTGAGCTGACGACGGCCGTGGGGCTTCTGCACTTTGCCGAACGGCGCGTCGCTGCCGCCGTGCTGGAAGTGGGCCTCGGCGGAAGACTTGATTCGACCAACGTCTGTATGCCGCGCGTGACGGTAATCACCAGCATCAGTTTCGATCACATGAAGCAGCTCGGCAACACACTCGAAGCGATCGCTCGCGAAAAGGCGGGTATCGTCAAGCGCGGCGTGCCGCTGGTCAGCGGCGTGACCACCGAGGGACCGCGGCTGGCAATCGAAGAAATCTGCCGTGCGCAATCGGCGCCGCTGGTGCAACTCGGCCGTGATTTCGACTACGTTTACCGTGCGGCCAGTTCGGTCGACGAGTCGCCGGCGCGTTCGACCATCGACTTTGTTTGCCGCACACAAGGGCGCGAGCAATTTGAGAGAGATGTCCAGGTCGGTTTGCTGGGCGAGCACCAGGGCGCCAACGCAGCGGTCACGTTGGCGGTCGTGGATCAGTTACGCGACCAAGGGTGGTCGATTGCCGAGTCGGCGTGCAGGTGCGGGCTGGCGGACGTAAACTGGCCGGCGCGGGTGGAAGTCATTGCCCGGCGGCCGACGATCATTCTCGATTCGGCCCACAACGTCGCCTCCATCGCGGCGCTGGTGCAAACCATCAGCGAAAGTTTTGCGGTGCGCGAGCGGCTGTTGATCTTTGCCACCACGCAAGAGAAGCAAATCGCCGAGATGCTGGCGGCCTTGCTGCCGCAGTTCGACCGCGTGATCTTCACGCGTTACCAGAACAATCCGCGCGGCGTTCCGCCCGACGACCTCGCCTCGTTCGCACGTGAGGTCAGCGATTTGCCGATCGATGTCTGCCCGGACCCTCCCGCCGCCTGGCGACGAGCCCAGGACTTGATCGCCGAAGACGATCTCCTGTGCATTACCGGTTCCTTCTTCATCGCCGCCGAGATGCGCAACCAGATCATGACACACCCCCTTTCACTTCTCTCGCACCGCATTGGCGCCCGGCGGCGGCTAATCCTTTGAAACCACCGAGTCGGGGACCGCTTGCAGATCTTCTCGCCGCTTGTGCGATGCATCGGGGCTTTGCCCCTTGACTAGCTTGCAATCGCGGGCCCGGCCCGACGACGAGCGGCCCGTCAAGAAAAAATCGCCCCCGCGCCAGCAGGGCGGCAAGGAATTTTGGAGTGCGGTGATTTATCACCGCTTTCCTTTTGCGGCGGAGCCGCTTTCTCCGTTGGTATGGGTGCTCCAATCCAGGAAAGGGAATTTCATCTGCTCCCGAAAGTAGTCCGATATTCCACGATCGGCCATTTTATCGTGATGCCTGGCATACCAGTCGTCGATATTCGAGAAGATTCTTACGGCGAGCTCCGGCTTCGATTGTCGCAAGGCCGAGAGTGCGCGCCGCAGATCTTCCACGTCGCGCCCGTAAACTTTCGTTACGTCGCCGTCGTTTAGTTTAAGCTCACACGGCTCCAGCGAGTAATATCCCGTGTTAACGTAGAGCGACCTTAGATTCCGGGCTGCGCACAAGGCTTCCAGGCCAGATGCCGATAGCATCGTTTCATCAAATTTGAGTTCTTCGAGCGATTCCAGGCGCGCCAATATCATCAGGCCGGCGCCAGTAAGGTGGTGACTACCCGACAGGTTAAGCGACTTCAAGCGAGGAAACGCGGTCAATCGAGAAAGATCGCGATCGCAAACGTTGCAATCGGCTATCGCAAGCTCTTCCAGCTCTGCCAGCGCAGGAAGGCATGCCAATACGGATGGGCTGTCAACGTCGCATGACGACAAACTGAGGTACCTTAGGTCGGCGAGGTTCCCAAGGGATTGCAGCCTTTCGTTCACAGGGCTCAAATCCTCCAATTGCAGCTCCTTGAGCTGCGTTAGTTTGCCGACAACACCAAGCAAGTCGTTTACCCTGCGCTCCTGTTCGCCGGCTCCATACGGACTGAATTTGATACTTAGAAATCGCAGTCGGAGCAGATCGAACCGTTGCGAGAGTTGCTGAAAACTCGCTCGATGTTCCTCATCGAGCAGACCGAACTCAATGCCGGTAATGCGACGACGAAAACGATCCAGTCCCACAAGATCCAGCCATATCGGCCCGCTCCGCTCGAAGTAGGCTGTTCCAGAGGATGCCTCCGTGACGGCGAGAATTGCGTCCTGGGAATCGGCCCTCTGACGCGCGGCAGCGAACCAAGCGCAGCAGCCGGCGAAAACTGTTATGCCTAGCAGGAATGTGCGCAGACTGAAACGCAGCCGCAAGGGATAGCGGCGCAACAGCCATTCGGACGCGCCGCCAGCAGCGGCGACGAAGAGCAGCCAAATCGTACCGTCAACTGCCAAACGCGTGGCGCTATAGCGCCAATCTCCGACAACAGTCATCACAGGCGTGAAGACGATTTCGTGCCAATGCCAATGCAGCGGCCAACCGTATTGTACGCGATCCGGGGTCGCCCATTCGGGAACGAAATTCGAGAGTACGAGCGTCGTTAGAATGACAACGAGCAGCACGAGCGTCAGCACTCTTGGGCGGTACCGCAACAAGCGCCGGAACTTCGAATGCTGCATGATTCATTCTGGTGGATGGTACGATCGTGCCGACGGGCAATGGCCGCTGATGTCCGCCGCGCTCTCATCCCTTGAACCTATCACAGATCGACGTGCCCGACTATCTTGCGATAAAGGTCCGATCACGAATCTCCTCCACCAGGAGTGCAACATGCGCACACTGCTATCGATCCTCTTCTTCCTCTCCATTTCGGGCCCGTTGGTGTTGGGCAGCGTCTGCACCTTATCCGCCGACGAGTTCCAGCCCGAAGCTCGCTCACTCTATATCGAGGGTTATACCGACCAGCTCAGTTATCAGCCGGGCGAAACGGTTGGCTTTCACGTCTCGACCACGGCGCCCAAGTGGTCGCTCGATATCTCACGGCTCGGCGCCAAGAACGAGACGCTGCTGACAAAGAGCGACCTGGTCGGCGCGGCGCACGCGGTGCCCGCCAATGCGTCGTCGCACGGTTGTCGCTGGCCGGTGAGTTACGAATTGAAGGTGCCCGACAATTGGCACAGCGGCTATTACGAGGTCACGCTCAAGGCCAGCGACAATGGCGGCGAATTCACCGGGCGTGGCCGCCGCACGGCGGAAGCAAAGCTGTTCTTCGTCGTGCGTCCGGCGAAGCCCGGCGTGAAGTCGAAGATTCTCTTACAACTCACGACGAACACCTATAATGCGTACAACAACTGGGGCGGCCATAGCCTGTATGCTTTTCACGCGCGAAGCAAATTGCAAGGCACGCGCGTTTCGTTCGACCGCCCCTTGGCCGGCTTCTTCAGGCAATGGGAACTGCCGTTTGTCGCTTGGGCCGAGCGGCAGGGTTACACGCTCGATTACGCCGTGAATTCCGACCTGGAAGTTCGTCCCGCGATGCTCAAAGCGTACAAGCTGGTGCTCAGCGTCGGGCATGACGAATACTGGTCGGCGCCGATGCGCGACCATCTGGAGGCGTTTATTCAGGCCGGCGGCAACGTGGCCTTTTTCAGCGGCAACACTTGTTGCTGGCAGGTCCGTAGCGAGGAGTCGGGCCGAGCGCTCCTCTGCTACAAGCAGGCGTTTGTGCTCGATCCGCTGTTTCCGACCAAAGACCACCGCTTGTTGGCAACGCTGTGGAGCCACCACCTGGTCGCACGACCGGAAAACGAGCTGACTGGCGTGGGCTTTCTTTATGGCGGTTATCATCGCAGTCACGGGCAATTTATGGAGGGCGAGGCGGCCTTCACGGTCCATCAGCCCGACCATTGGCTGTTTGCCGGCACAAGCCTGAAGCGCGGCGACAAGTTCGGCGGCAAGAACACGATCGTGGGTTACGAGTGCGACGGCTGCCAAATGGAATGGGACGGCGGCGTTCCTCGGCCGACGCACCGCGACGGCACGCCCGAGTCATTTGTCATTTTGGGCACGTGTCCGGCGCGCTGGCATGCGGACGATGCCCTTTGGTACGACCGTTTTCCGCGCGACGCCGACGGCGCTCCGATTACTGGCGCGGCCGTGATGGGCGTCTACACACGCGGCGGCACGGTTTTTACCGCCGGCACGACCGACTGGTCGCACGGGCTGACCGGCGACGACCCCATCGTGGAGCAAATCACGCGGAATTTGCTCGAGAGGTTAGGGAAATAAGCGATGGCGTCGACCCAACGTAGGGCACGGGAGCGTTACTGCGGCGCCTTGCTGTCTCGCGACATTTGCTCTGTAGGTGCTCGACTTACTTCACTTACCGTCATTTGAAAGCCCTTCCCAGAGGCTTTCTAGCTCATCCAGCGACAGCGATTGTAGTTCCTCCAACGGCGTCACGTTTTGGCCGAGCGATTTTTGCAACGCTCGAATGGCTTTTCGCAATGTCTCTGCTCGCCCTTCTGCTCGCCCTTCTTCACGGCCCTTCTTCACGGCCCTTCCCTTCCGCAAACACGGCAGCTCGCTCGGCGGCTTGCTGGACATCTCGCTCATAGGATGCCTTGTCGCGTCGCTCTCTGAGTTGCGCTTCGTACAATACACGTTCGGGATCAACGCGCGAAATCATAAACAGGTCTGGTTCAAGAAGGGTAAGAAGAGTTTAGCCACGGATGAATCGCACATCAAACCGGCATCGCCAACGCCTGCGCTTGCACCGGCCGCTGTTCCGCCATACTGTGAGAAGCGTAATTCTTGGCTCAATCACATTGGAGGGCCGCCATGATCACGATTGGTGACGTCGATCGACGCTTTGGACGCCGCGAGTTTTTGCGGGTTGGCAGCTTGGCGCTGGGCGGCGTCTCCCTGGCGGACATGCTCGCGGCACGCGCCGCGGCCAACAACGTTCCGCTCGTGACCGACAAGTCGGTGATCTTTCTCTTCTTGCACGGTGGTCCCAGCCAATTTGAAACCTTCGACCCCAAAATGACGGCGCCCGCCGAGGTGCGCAGTGCCAACGGCGAGTTGGCTACGCGCATTCCGGGCGTGACCTTCGGCGGCGCCTTTCCGCGGCTCGCCTCGCTGGCCGACAAGCTGACCATCGTCCGCTCCTTCACCACCGGCGACGCCAATCATGACATCAAGCCCATCGTCTGCCGCGATTCATTAGGAGCGAACATCGGCTCCCTCTACAGCCGCATTGCCGGCCCGAACCGGCCCGCCACCGGTATGCCGACGAACGTGGCACTCTATCCACAGGCCGTCGATGCCGGGGCCCTGCCGGCTGTCAAAAACTTCGGCGACTTTGAGGCCAGTGGCCCGCTTGGCAAGTCCGTCGCGCCGTTCGTTCCCTCCGGCAAGGGCGAGATGCAAGAAGCGATGCGATTGACGCTCCCCCTGACAAGGCTCGACGATCGCAGACGGATTCTCGGCCAGATCGACCGCGTGCGATGGCAGGCCGACGCCGGCTTGCTCGACGGCATTGACCGGCTGCGCGAACAGGCTTACCGCGTCATCTTGGGAAGCGTGGCCGATGCTTTCGACGTGCAGAAAGAAGATGCCGCCACGCTGGCCCGCTACGACACGGCCAGCCTCGTGCGGCCGGAGGCCATCAGCAAACAGTGGAACAACCACAAGAACTATCGCGATCACTCGCAAACGCTTGGCAAGCTTTTGCTGCTGGCCCGTCGGCTCTGTGAAGCGGGCTGCGGTTTCGTGACGGTGACTACCAGTTTTGTTTGGGACATGCACGCCGACGTCAACAACGCGGGCGTCGACGAAGGGATGGGCTACATGGGCGTGCCGCTCGACTACGCGCTCTCGGCCCTGATCGAAGACCTTGAAGCTCGCGGTCTCGACGACCGCGTCCTGGTGGTGGTTTGCGGCGAGATGGGTCGCACGCCGCGGCTGAACGCCCGTGGCGGTCGCGATCACTGGGGCAACCTGGCGCCGCTATTACTCTATGGCGGCGGCTTACCGAAGGGGCAGGTCATTGGCCAATCGACGCGCAACGGCGGCGAGCCGCTTACCGAACCCGTATCCATTAAGAACCTGCTGGGCACCATCCTGCACACGCTGCTTAACACGGGCGAAGTGCGGGTCACTCGCGGCGTGCCCGACGACATCAATCGCCTCCTCTCCGAGGCCGAGCCCATTGCCAGGTTGATGAGCTGACCGTACTGCGTGAATTGGCTGTGACTCGCACTGAGGCGATGCGCGCGTCCCATGATGCGCGCCAACCCAAACCCCCGTCGCCGGCGGGCGCGATTGGCCTTGTAACGTGAACTGGCGGGCGATACCATGTCGGCCGTTTGCCCGGCAAACTGAAGTCACTTCTTGCGCCGGGCGAAAAAAACGCCACATCCATGCCGCCGGCCGGCGGCAATTGCACTTTCGTTTTCGGAGCTGCCATGCGTCCGCGCTGCCGCGCGTACTGCCTGATTTTGTGGCTTTGGCCGCTCGTGGTCGGCTGCGCTCAAAATCCATACGTGCTGCAAGGCCAGCTCGAACGATTGCAGCAAGAGCACGTGGCCCTCAGCCAGCGTTATCAAGAACTGCAAACGCGTATGGCGACCCTCGATCAAGACAACCAGGAGCAAGGCCAGCTTCTGGCCCAGTCGCTGCAGCAAAGGCGCGTGCTCGAAGACCAATTGGCCGCCGTCCGCGAACAGCTCGGCGGCGCGACGACGCAATTGGCCAAGCTCAAAGAATCGAGCGGTGAAGTCGAGAAAAAGGCCGAGATGCTCGCCGCCTCGGTCAAGAAGCGGGTCGGCGCCAGCATTTCGGCCAATAGCAGCGCCCGCGAGCCGCTGCCAACGCTCGACCTTCCCGGCGTCGAATCGCGTGTCGACGGCGACGTGATTCGCGTCGAGCTCCCATCGAGCAAGCTGTTTTTGTCCGGCGGCGCTCAACTCTCTCCAGAAGCGCCCGCCCTGATGGACCAGGTGGCGACGGCCATCGCGCAGCGATATCCCGGCCATCGCATCGGTATCGAGGGGCACACCGACACGGAGCCCGTACACAACAGCCGCTGGTCGAGCAATCACGTGCTGTCGGTCGGCCGGGCGATGGCCGTCTACGACTATCTGTCGGCCCATACGCGCCTGAAGGCCGGTCAACTCTTCGTGGTCGGGCATGGCGGCAACTACCCCATCGTCTCCAATGCCACGCCTGCCGGCAAAGAACGCAACTCCCGCGTGGAGCTGGTGGTTTATCCGGAAAAAGCGCAGTAAAAACTGCTCCATGCCTTGACAGGCGAAGCGGCGCGAGTTTTATTAGACCCGTTGGCAGCCCGTCTTAGAAACGGGACAATCGTATCCTTACAACGCCTCTGGAGAGTTTCTAGCATGAGAAGGGCCATTCTGATTGTTTTGTTCGTCGGGTTGGTGTGCGGGGTGTCGGCGAGACATGCGACTGCCCGCGCGCCGTACTTAAAAGAGTTCAAAGAAAAGTACGCGGCCGACGATGCGACCTTCGGCAAGTTGGTTGACGAGACGAAATGCTACATCTGCCACGTCGGCAGCAAGGACAAAAAGAAACGCAATGAGTACGGAATGGCGCTCTCCAAAGTCGTCGCCAAA
>DASSFG010000484.1:0-5556 GCA_035694685.1 Pirellulales bacterium | reverse complement strand
AGAAACTGCTTTCCGGCGAACTGGCGGGCTACGTCTATAGCCGCGACGGACATCCCAATGCCGATATGCTCGCCCAGAAATGTCGGGAACTGCACCAGGCTGAGCGAGCAGCCGTGTGCAGCTCGGGCATGGCGGCTCTCGCGCTGGCCGCGGTCAGCTTGCTCAAGAGCGGCGACCATGTGGTTGTCGGCAATCAGCTTTACGGTCGCAGCTTGCAGCTCTTTGCTCACGAGTTGCCGCGGTTCGGGGTGGAATGCACCTCCGTCGATACCTGCGATCTCGCGGCCACCGCCGCCGCCCTGCGACCTACGACCCGCTTGCTGGTTGCAGAAACAATCACCAATCCGCTGCTGCGCGTCTCCGACATCGCGGGGCTGGCCAGGCTCGCTCATCAGCGAGACGCCTGGCTGCTCGTCGACAACACGCTGGCCACGCCGCTGGTTTGCCGGCCCTTGGCCTGGGGAGCCGATCTTGTCGTCGAAAGCCTGACCAAGCTGATGAGCGGGCACAGCGACGTGCTATTGGGCCTGCTCTGCGGACGAGAAAATGCCTGGTCACGCATGGCCGCCACGCGGTCGACGTGGGGCTGGTCGACCAGCCCTTTCGATTGCTGGCTCGCGCTGCGCGGTCTAGGAACGCTTGCGCTGCGGGCCGAGCGCGCCAGCGCGAACGCGCTGGCGGCCGCGACGTTCTTGCGCTCGAATGCCAAAGTTCAACGAGTGGATTATCCGGGCTTGCCGGATCACGCAGATCACTCCTTGGCCGACAAGCAATTCGCCGGCCGGTTTGGCAACATGATCACCTTGCAATTGCGAGGCGGGCTAGCTGAGGCCGAGCGCTTCATTTGCGCGGCACGTGCGATTCCCTTTTGCCCCTCGCTGGGCGACCTCAGCACGACATTGAGCCACCCTGCTTCTACAAGTCATCGTTCGCTCTCAGCCACGGCGCGCGAAAGCCTGGGCATCAGCCCCTCGACCATTCGGCTTTCCATCGGCATTGAGTCGAGCGACGCCGTGCTGGCCGCCCTCGATGAAGCGCTGGCAGCCGTGTGAGGCTATCTCTAGTCTTGGTCGCCGATGAAAACGTCGCGGCGTGGGAACTTCTCGAAAACACTGGCGGGTTTGCCGAAATTCGTCGCCAACACGTCGAGCGGGTTGCCGGCAATCCATTGCGAGAGGTCGATCGTCTGGTAAACGCCCGTGTTGAAGCCGATCAATACGCGGCATGGCCTCTTGCCGACGTTTTCGATCGAGTGACCATAGCCCTGCGGAATGTAACCGATGTCGCCCTTTTCGAGCGTCTCGGTCCGATAGCGGCCTTTGGCGCCGAAGAGCGTCACGCTGATGTTTCCGTCGATCACGTATTGCCATTCGTCGGCGGTCGGGTGCCAGTGCAGCTCACGCAGCGCCCCGGGGTCGAGGTCGAGAATTACGCCGGTGATCGTCTTGGAAATCTCAAAGCTCGTGGAATCCACCCGCCATTCGCGGCCTCCCTCGTAGACGCGATGTGGGTTTTGGGCCAGAAGCTGAAACTTGTGCGTTTGCGGCGGCGTTTTGGTTCCTTGCAACGGCGTGGACTGCGTTTCGGGCGGTTTCTTACCGCGCGCAAAGTAGACCTCCTCGGTGGGAAAGCCATCGAACGTCGACGGGGGCACGCCGAAGTTTTTCGCCAGTAGTTCCTTGGGCGCCTGGGCGATCCAATCGCTGACGCTGAAGGTGCCGAACTCGGAGAAGTAGCCGTTGTCGAAGATCAGGATGAACTGCGTCGGCTCATCGCCCAGGCATTCGAGCATGTGCCCGTGGCCCCGCGGAAAATACCACACGTCGCCCGGGTCGAAGTCGTTCGTCTCGGAGCGTCCCTCGGGGTCGATCACAGTCGTTCGCACTCGGCCTTCAAGCACAAAGGCCCACTCGGCCGCGGTCGCGTGCCAGTGCAGCTCGCGCATGGCACCTGGCTCGAGCTTCATCGAAACCCCCGCCAGCCCCTTCGAGATGGGCAGTTGCTTGACGGTCGCCTCCTTGCCGATACTGCCGCCGCTGACTCGTCCCTTCGACTTCTCCAGGGCGAATTTGAACGTCGGCAACTCTTCTTCTGACACCAGCGGGTCGGGCACGTTGTTCATGAAACTGGCATCGCCCGCCAGAGTTTGCTCGTTGTTCGTAAGTGCCGCGGTCGTCGCCGCTGCGAAGGCTGCGGCTGCCGTCAGAAAGTCTCTTCGTTGAAAGTCGGACATCGGATTTCCTTGGTGAATTCAAAGAGTTGGAGTCGTTTTCCACCGGGCCTTGCTGGCCTTTGCTAAGAAGCTAAAGGCTTCGGGCTGGAGGTTCTGTAGGGAACGCCCTCTGCGGCGTTCCGTGAACCACGAAGAAGCGTCGACTCGCATTTCGCGGCACGCCACAGAGGGCGCTCCCTACAGACCCCGTTACCGTTCAGCCCGAAAGTTTAGTCTGGACACAGCACTCGTCAACGATTCGCGCGCCGCCTACATAAAAGACTTCCCGACCGGCTTTTGACAGGGGGCTATTGGCAGATGGTGCGGTCCACATGGCTGCTATTGACAGAAAAGGGAGAACATCTTAAATTTGGGGTCGTGTGAACTACTCGGGAAGGGTAGCCGCTGTCAGGCCGGTGGTCCGTGCCGTGTAATGACCAGGCACGGGCAGGTTTTCTGGCCAACTCGCCGATACGCAAGTCGATTGTCGCTTTCGACTTCCCGCCGCGTACTACGGCTTCTCCGGCAGGCGCCGGATTCGTTTTCTTTTCTCTTCTTAGGGGAGTTGGTTCCCATGTTTGCCGTTGACGTTTCCGTAATCCCAACATCCGCACCGGCGATGGCCAGCCCGCGGTCGTCGGCGATTGTAGCGCAGGCCGAGCGGCGTTTGCAAGCGAGCTCGTATCCGTCGCACCGCTGCCTGCGGTGCAGTTTTCGGGAGGGCGTGCTGACGATTGAGGGGCGCGTGTCGTCCTACTATTTGCGGCAATTGGCCTGTGCCCTGGTTGTAAACCTGGAGGGCGTGGAACGCGTCGTGGACCGAATGGAAGTCATGGAACCCGTGTGGGCGCGTTGATTTTTTTGGAAAGCCGTCGGAATCGGCGCTCCAATTGGCGGCTGACCGCGTAGTAAGTCAGTGCCGAAGGACCTTGCACTTACGAAAGAGTCGAAACATGCTTGTATTGAATCGCAAAGTGGGCGAACGCCTGGTGATTGGGCCGAATATCGTCGTCACGGTTTTGGATGTCCGCGGTAATGTAGTTAAGCTGGGCTGTGAAGCGCCGTTGGACGTGCCCGTGCATCGCGAAGAAGTCTTGCAGCGGATGACCAAAGTCGCTGCACCGGCGCCTTGTCCGAACGAGTCGCCCTTTTTTGCCGAATGCGCCTGATTCAGTTGCGTTATGAGTTCCGGCTGCTCGCTCTTGTTGGTTGACGACGACGAGGAGTTTCTGGAGATTCTGGTGAGGCGATTTTCGCGCCGCGGCATGCAGGTGGCCAGCGCGTCGAGCGCCCAGGCGGCCATCGAGTCCGCCAGCCGGCATCGGCTGCACGTGGCAGTCATCGACCGCTCGTTGCCCGACCAGGACGGCGTGGACTTGATGACAGATCTTCACCGCCACCATCCTGCCTTGCGGGTGATCTTGCTGAGCGGCCACGGCGACGAACCGGACATCGCCTCGGCCCGCAGCCGCGGCGCCTACGATTACCTGGTAAAGCCCTGCTCGCTGGCCGATCTGGAAGCGGCCGTAACAAAGGCGTATGCTTCGCTCGCTTGCTGAGCAAATCACGAAGCCCGTCGCCGGCCTTTTTTGCGTGCGACTTTTCGCGCGTGGTTTTTCTCGCCGGCTGCGAGGCTCTTCTTCAGGGCGTCCATCAAGTTGAGCACTTCGGGCTGTTCCTCGGGCTCGGGCGCTACGATCTCGCGACCTTCAATCTTCGCGTCGATCAACTCCTTGACCTTGGCACGATAGCGGTCTTCGTAATCGTCAATATCGAAGCGCTTGGTGGTCCATGACTTGACAAGCGTTTCGGCAAGCTGCACGCTGCGCGTCGAGGGCCTGCTGGCGGGAAGTTCGACGGCCATCGCCTCGGTCTTCTTCACCTCGGCGCTGTAATCGAGCAGCGACATCACCAACACGCCTCCCACCACGCGCAGCCGGGCAAGCTGCTCGCGGCCCGAAAACACCACCTGGCCAATGGCGTCACGCTCTTGCCGTTGCATCGCCTCGGCCAGCACGGTGTACGGCTCGGCGGCGCTCGTTCCACCCGGCGCCAGGTAATAACGCCGACCGTCGTGGTAAATTGGGTCGAGCTCCTCCGGGCCGATGAAGGCGTCGATGTTCAGGGCCCGCTCGGCGTCCGTCCGCAGGGCATCGAGCTCGTCGGGATCGATTTCGACGTACTGCCCTTTGCGGTACTCATAGCCCGAAACGATCTCGTCGTTGCCCACCTCGCCATGAATCGGGCAGACCTTCTGGTAATGAATGCGGCTGTGGCATTCCGCATGGAGCTGGTGGAAGTGAAACTCGCCCTGTTCGGGCAGACGCACGTTTAAGGCCTGAACCGGGAACGACACCAATCCAAAACGAAGCTGGCCGCTCCAGCTTGCCCGATGTTTTGGACGGCCTTTCTTTGTCGTTCGTTTTGCCTTCGACTTCGATTTGCTGCGGGCCATGGATACCTCGTGAAATGCGGGGCGCGGACGATATCTTATCAGCAATTGCCATTCCGCTTTGCCGTGCGGCGATAGGCCGCCGCTTTGCTTTGTGGCGGAGCCACCTGCATTGGCACGGCCGGTTCGTCGAGGCAAGAAAGCCGCTGCGCGGCGAGGTAAAGCGGCGATAAATCGCACGCACTCCAAAGAGGAGCTATTCGGCGGCGTGCCCGAGTCGGTCTTGTTGGGCAAACGACGTTGTGGCTATGCTGCGGACCTGTTTTGTCCAAGGAGGGTCGGCGCGCGTGCGTCAGTCGTCGGTTTCGTTGGTGGAGATTAATGCGGTCCGGCCATCGCGCCTCGGGCGGCTGTGGGCCTGGTGCCGCGATCACGCAATCCTGCTGGCGGCCGTGGCATTTTTCTCGGCCATGTATTGGCCGTTCGTCCACAAAGGCGACGAAGGCGAGTGGCGGCTTACTTATCTGCGCGCCGCGGAACGAATGCAGGCGAGGCAAACGATCCATCGGCTCGACGAGCCGAGCGCCTACGCCTATCCGCCCGCTATGGCCATGTTCGCCATGCCGCTGGCCCAACTCCCGCTTCGCTGGTCGCTCGCCATCTGGTACGCAATCAACGTGGCGGCAATGGTCGGCGCGGTGGTCTGCGCCTGGCGCCTGGTGGCAGGGCCGCCGCTCCTGGGTCTGGCCGGCTCGTGGTCTCACGTCTATTGGCTGGGCCTGTTGCTGGCCGGCCGGTTTATCGTGGCGCCGCTGGAGAACCAGCAGTTTGACGTGGTCATCGCGGCCTGCCTGTTTGCCGGCTGCCTCGCCCTGTCGCACGGTCGCGACACTCAAGCAGCCGTTTGGCTCGGCGCCGCCACGGCCATGAAATGCACGCCGCTCTTGTTTGC
>DASSFG010000483.1:0-12112 GCA_035694685.1 Pirellulales bacterium | reverse complement strand
GCCACGGCAATACAGGGCGGAATTTCGGCGTCGACCAGCGATTGCTGGCGGAAGGTGGCATGCGGCGCACGCCGTCGGGCGAGGGCCAGCATGTCGGCCGACAGGTCGATGCCGAGCACGTCGTAGCCGGCCAGCGACAATTGTTCCGCCACGATGCCGCTGCCGGTGCCCAAATCGACGACCAGGCCGCGGTCGGCCTCGCTCCGTCTCAGCAATTCCAGCAGCGTCTGCGCCCCTGCCCGGGCCACATGCCCGAACCCTGCATCGTGAATAAATGCCAGATCCTTACCATAGAATTGCTGGCGGCGCGGAACTTTTTCGGGCATAGTACGCGTTGGGCAAGTGCGAGTTTCCGCCCTGGCAGTATCTTAACGAGGTATTCGACATGTCCAACCCCGCTCAGTCCATCAGCCGTCGTCGGTTCCTCGCTGCCAGCAGTTGCTCGGCCCTGGCGGGGTCTGCCTGGCAGGCCTTTGCTGAAGAACGGCCGGCGGTGAGCGAGCCGCGGGCAACGTCGGGCGATGAGGCAGTCGAACCCGATTGGAAAGAAAAACTGACCGTTACCGTCGGACCGCGGCAGGCCGACCTGGTCGGCGACAGCGACCGGGTATTGCAGGCGGCCGTCGATTACGTCGCTCGCCTGGGCGGCGGCACCGTACAGATCTTGCCGGGCAAGTATCTGCTGCGAAACGCAGTCTATTTGCAATCGAAGGTCCGTCTGCTCGGCAGCGGCGACGAAAGCGTGCTGGTGAAGGCGCCCTCCGTCAGTACGAAGCTTGCCGCCGACTCCGATTGGTACGACCAGGAAATCACGCTGGCCGACGCCTCAGGCTTTCGCGTGGGCGACGGCGTTTGCCTGCGCACGCGCAATCCGCACCACGGCGGGACCGAAGTGGCCAAGCGCACGCTCGTCGCCCGAGACGGCAATCGCTTCAAGCTCGATCGGGCCCTGCGGCAGAACTTCTGGCTCGTGGGCGATTCGACCGTCGCCACGTTGTTTCCTATCGTCAGCGGCGAGAACGTTTCGGGCGTCGCCATCGAGAACCTCACACTCGACGGCGATCGCGAGCACAATGACAATCTCGACGGCAACTATGCCGGCTGTATCTTTCTGCAAGATTGCCATACGATCGCCATTCGCGGCGTTACGGCCCAAAACTTTAATGGCGACGGCATAAGCTGGCAAATCTGCCATGACGTGACCGTGGAAAACTGCCGCAGCCACGGCAACACGGGCCTGGGCTTGCACCCCGGCTCGGGCTCGCAACGGCCGGTGATCCGCGGCAATCGCCTGGAAGCAAACGACATCGGCATTTTTTTCTGTTGGGGCGTCAAGTACGGCCTGGCGGAAAAGAACGTGATCCGCGGCAATCGCAAGTACGGCGTGTCGATTGGCCATCGCGACACGAACAATCTGATTTGCGAGAACGAGATCGCGGCCAGCGGCGAGGCGGGCGTGCTCTTTCGTCCGGAGCGGGGCAAGGATTTTGCGCCGCACCGCAATCGTTTGGAGCGGAACCGCATCCTCGACAGCGGCGCGGAGAAAGGCATCGGCGTCGATGTGCAAGGCCAGACCGAAGCGATCACGATCGCCGGCAACGAAATCCGCGAGACGCGCGGGCCAATGGACCGCATCGGCGTGCGGCTCGGCGCCGACACGCGCGACGTCAAGCTGTCCGACAATCGGATCGAAGGTTTTGCCGTCGCCGTCGCAGGCCCGTAAAGCGCTTAGCCGGCCGTCATGACGTGGATCATCCACGACACGCCGAAGCGGTCGGCCACCATGCCGAAGAGCGGCGAAAAGAAGGTCTTGGTCAGCGGCATCTTGACTTCGCCTCCCTCGGCCAGTGCGCCAAACAATCGTTCCGCTTGGGCCGTCTCGCGCACCGTGATCGACAGCGAAAAGCCCTGAAAGGCGCCTTTGCCCGTGCAGTGGCCGTCGGACGCCATGAGGCTCGTTTCGCCGATGCGAAAGCTGGCGTGCATGACTTTGTTTTCACCGCCTGGGGGCAAACTGCCGGCAGGCATGGGATCGGGGCATTCCTTGAACCGCATCAGCATCGATACTTCGGCGCCGAGCGCCTGTCGGTAAAAATTGAGGGCTTCCTCACAGCGGCCTTCGAAGTTCAGGTAGGGAGCGACTTGCATAAGCTTTCCTTTCACGATTCGACGATTCGCGTTACAAAATGGACCTGCCGCCGAGCACTGCGGGCAGTCATTGGTTAGTCGAACGAGAAGCTCACCGATTGACAAGCCGTGCTGCCAATTTTTGTTCCGCCACGGCGAAACAAACTGGCATGAACGACCAGCCGGAGGTTAAGCTAGTTTGCCGGCCAGGCCCGCCCGGAAATCGCACGCCAACGCGGCCCAAAAAAGCCTCGACCTGTAGACGCCCTGATATAATACTGAGTACCTGTCACACAACCGGGCATTCTCCTTCATGGCCAAACGGCAACACATCGATTCCATCTTGAAAGACTGGGGCTACGAGCCGGGCGAGGTCGCTGCGCGCGTGGTGCGCGGCGCCGACGGCCGCGACGTACTGCAAATGCGAATCGACATGGGCCTCTTGCAATTGGAGGTCGATGGCCGGCCTGACGGCGGCCGTCCCGGAGGGGCCGAAACCTACTTCGATTACCTGCTGGCCCTGGCCGTTCACGACGGCGACGAGTTCGTGCTCAGCGAAGAGCAGTGCAACGAAGCCGACCGCGAGTTCGTTCAATATTATCAGCGGCGCATCTGCTGGCTGGCCTTGCGCGACTTTCGCCGTGCCGTGCGCGACGCCGACCACAGCCTGTCCTTTATGGACTTCGTGCGGCAGCATTCACCCAACGAAGAATGGACGATGTCGCACGAACAGTATCGGCCCTTTATTTTGTTTCACCGCACGCAAGCGGCGGCCCTGGCAGGGCTGGAAGACGATGGACCAGAGACAGCGATCGAGCAGATCAATCAGGGGCTGAATCGCATCCGCGACTTTTACGTCGAGGTCGATGCCGAGGAACGCTACGACGACGACGAGCTCGTCGAGCGGCTGAACCAGCTTCGCGAATCGCTGCGCGACCACTACCACATCGGCCGCACGCTGAAAGAGCAGCTCGACGACGCCGTCGCCAGCGAACAATACGAACTGGCCGCACGCCTGCGCGACGAGATTAACCGCCGCAACCGCACGATTTAAATCGAGCATCGGCGGAGAGCTGCATCGTGCGAAGGCCAGCGGCAGCGGTGAAAAGACATGATTGTGTTCATCGACGAGGAACGCGCTTATCTGTATTGGGTGGCGCATCACCGCGCGGGCTTCGTGCTCGATTGCCTGCGCAAGCCAACCAAAAGCCGGCTGAACCTGCACCGCGCCACCTGCTCCGAAATCAATGCCTCCGGCAGTCGTCGCACGCACTGGACCACGGGGCGGCGGCTCAAAGCGTGCGCGCTTGACATCGATGAGCTGAAAGCATGGGCCCTGGAACAGGCACACGTCGAGCCACAATGGTGCCAGTCCTGCCTGGCCGAAAATTCGACCTGCGATCGACCGCTGCACCTGAGCCACCTCGACAAAGAGGTGTTGTCGTTCGTGTTGGAAGTGGCGACGTTGCACCTCGACGATCGCGACGCAACGTATCTCTTGACGGTCGGCAAAGCGGCTAAGTGCCTGGCCAAAACGCCTGGCCAACTCGCGGCATCGCTCGAGCGGTTGGCTATCCAGGGGATGTTGGAACTGGTCGGCACCCGTAAGCCTGGCGAGGCGACTTCGCCCGACTGCCGGCTGCTGCCGACCGTCGCCGCCATGAAGACGTTGCCCGCCTTCCAATCGCTCTCAGACGAACAGATCGCCGCGGAGCTCGCCGCGCTGGCAAAGTAGTGCGCTGTCCCGGCTTAATTTGCAGGTGGACGCGGCGAGTCGTAGGGGTAAGCCGTAGGGTGGGACGAGCGAAGCGAGTCCCACCATGTTTCCACCGTGGTGGGACTCGCTTCGCTCGTCCCACCCTTCGACGATGGCTGCGTCGTGCGATCAATACAGCCATTCGGCGCTCAGGTAGGGACTGAAGCCGGGCGACAAGACCAAGACCGGGCCGGTGCGCAAGCTCAAATGTTCGATGTAGTTCTTGTTGGTGATGTTGTTGATGCCTCCGGCCAGCATGAGACTTGGCGAGACGTTCCAATAGCCGCGCAGGTTGTACGTCGTCCAACCACCGGTCCTTTGTTCGACCTGAACGAGAGGACTCGATGTGCTGTCGTTGCGAATCACGCCCGGGCGGTTTTGCTCGCGGGTGATCGTGGCAAAGGTCTCGAGGCCCCACACGTTGCCGCCGTTGGGATCGTGAAAACGGATTCCCGCGAAGCCCTGCAAGGGAGGAATCTGCGGCAGAGGCTGATGGATCGACTGGTCCATGCCGTAGACGTAATGAGCGGCGGCAAAAGGCGTGATTCGCGGCGCCACGTCGACGCTGTTGAAGGCCTCGAAGCCGCGCAGTTCCGCCAAGGGCGTATTGACCGTATTGAGCACGTCGAAGCCTGTGGCACTGGAAAGCGTCGTGCCCGGCCCGGCCACTTGTGCGTAGGTGATGTAGTTGGTCACCCAGGAATTGTAGCCCCGCAGATAGCCTCGCCAATTCTCGTAATTGCCGTTAATGGCGGCATCAATCTGCCAGTTCCGCTCGGGACGCAGGTTAGGGCTGCCGATCACCTGACGAAATCCGCTTTGCAAGATTCCCAGCAGCATCTGGTCGGCATAACGATCGATGAGCGAAGGGGGCCGTTGGGCTTGGCCGACGGAGAAGGCGAAGTCCCAATGCTCCGTGATTTGTAATTGGTTGAGCAGGTAGAACGAATACAAGCCGTTCTGTTGCTGCAACGGCGCGGCCGTGGCCCCGGGACTGGGAATGCCGGGCGCCAGGCCGGGACCCAGAATGGTGTTGCCAATCACGTAGATCGACCCTGGATTCGCGGGCAGGGTGTTGGGGTTGGCGTTGGTTGCAACATAATCGCCTCGCGCCCCGATCTTGCTGCGGAAATAACCGGTCCAGGGCAGCGTCGCTTCGGCAAACGCGCCGGGGTTCGCCATCGTCGCACGCGGCATTCCGCTGGAATAATTGGTGAGCGGCGTATACGACTGCGCGGCGACGTCGAAGGCGTTGGCCAGGGTGAAGTATTCGCTGACTCGCTGGTTGAGGACGCGGGCGTCGACTCCCGTAAGCAGGCTGACTTCGTCCAACTCGCCGAATTGGGCCGTCACTCGCCCGCCGGTGGACGTGACGTCGCCCACCGTGCCGCTGCTGAACCCGGTCAAAAAGGTCTGTGCGGGGTTGCCCGTCAGCAGCTCCTGATTGGTGTAGAAGGTGGTCAGCGATTGTTCGACGGCATTGACGGTGGGCTGGTGGTTGGGATTAAAGGTATTGCCCGTCATGTTGGTCTTGTTGTACCAACCTTGCGTGATCAGCCGGGTCCACGGCTTGGTGACGTCCTCGTCGATGTAGCGCACGTTGAAGGCGTTGGTTTCCAAGGCCGCAATATCGAAGAACTGGCCGGGATAGGCGGTGTGGTTCTGGTCGAGCCGGCGATAGTTGAGCTCGAGGCGTTGCGAGCTCGACAGGTTGTAGCCCAGCTCCGCGAGGATGTCGCCGTTGTTGTAGTGCGATTCGATGTGCTGACCATTGCCGGCTTCGTAATCATTGCCGTTGCGATGGCCGTAGCTCAGCCGGAAACCCATGTTCTGCGTGCCGGCGCTGACGGTTTCGCGGCCGTACCATTGCTGGCCGTTCTGAATCCAGCTCGAGCTGGTGCGGTATTGGGCCTGCTGGTTGCGCGGCGTGCCGGCGGTCGCGATGTCGATGAAGGTGAAACCCGGCCCATATTGCGCGCTATAGGGCCCATCGATCACGATCACGTCCTGCACCGTGCCGGGGTCGATCTTGCTGACGATGGTATCGAGGTCTTTTCGCACGGGCCAAAAGAGTTGTCCGTCGACCTGATCGTAGATCTGCTGGTTCTTGAAGCCGCGTATGAAGGGCGCCTGCGAAATCGACGTCCGCCGTTGTGCTTGCAGCGCCAGGTCGTTTTGTGCCAGTGCCTCGCCGAGATCGGGCCGGGCGGTAATCGTCAGGTTGGGCAGCGTTGTGACGCTGGATACCGGGCTGATGGTTTGAACGTAGGCGCCGCGACTGGTGTCCGCGAGTTGGTTCGTGCCGATCAGTGAGAGCGCAGAGGCCCCGATGAACGGAGTTGCACGCGGAACGAGCGCTTCGGCTTGCGGCGTCGCTATTCGCTGAGTCAATGGCTCGGGCTCAATCAATGGCTGAGCAAGCGAGCGGCCGTAGGATGAGGAGATCCACTTCAGCGAACCTGTAGCTTGCCGGTTCCCCGGCGTCTTCGTCCCCTCTCCCTCCGGGAGAGAGCTAGGGTGAGGGGACTTGGCGGCCCCATTTCGTGCCGCGCCACCATCGGCATCGACCGACACCGTCTCAGGCGGCTTGTCCCCGGTGTCTTCAAAGAGCACCTGCGCCGCTTGTTCTTGTGACAGGGCGGGTCCGCATAGCGGCGCCGATAAAAAGACCAAGAGGACCAGGGTACGTGGTGTGAGCGCGGCACGCTTGCGCGGCAAACTGGGTCGGTCAGACAAACCGTGACGAGGCACTCCCCTCCACTCCCCCGCGTCTCGCCGTCACGACCGGTGTTGACGTTACGCTGCGCCTTGCCGATAAATGCAATACCTTTGGAGTATTCGGCACAACCGGAACGAGAACTTGACGTCGCTCTGTACGCAACGCCCTCTCCCGGAGCGCCGCGATTCCGCGAATCACCAGGCGACGTCAACCCGCAATTCGCGGAACGCCCCAGGAAGGCCCCCAATGGGTTTCGACAGTCGAAACGGGCGTCGAACGCGTCGTTTAACCGCAGGGCCAGCGGCCCGCGCGGAGATAGAACTGTAAGAAGATGGAACTGTAAAACGAACGTCGATCCACGGCGTGGCGGCGGCGGTGTCAACTGCCATCCCCACGCGAGCCGTTGGCTCTGCGGTTAAACGATTGATTGCCCGATCTATTCGTCAAGACCGATCAGAGGTTACAGCGACGAACTATTCGGAGTCGACGCGGCACTAGCGCCAGTCGCCGGAGAGTACGAAAGCCGCCCAATAAAACGGGGGCACGCGCTGGTTCTTGCCGGGCCGCGGCGTGGAGAACTCCATCCCGCGCCCGCGCTGGTTTTTGTCCGACGACTTTGTCGAGGCCACCCTTCCGCGCAGGGCTTCGTCGTTCAGCATGTCGATCTGGGCCTTGCGCAAGGCCTCCGCGCGCGAAAGCTTCTTCTTCCAAAGGTTCTCGTAAAACGCCGCCATCAATCTGGCCGTCTGCTCATCGTCTACACTCCACAGGCTTGCCAGCACGCTGCTGGCGCCGGCGACCTGAAAAGCGCGTTGCAGGCTGAGCAGCCCTTCTCCGCTGACGGTATTGCCGATGCCGGTCTGGCACGCCGACAAGGTCACGAGCTCCACGCCGCTGAGGCCGAGTTGCTCGATTTCGAGCGCCGTCAGAATGCCGTCGTCTTCGTCCAACCTTTCCGGATGATTGGCGCCGGCGAGCACGATGCCCGACAGCAGGCCGGGATGGAAGCCTGCAATTTCGCTGCGGGCTGCCCGTTCGCCGGGGGCAAGATCGGCAGAACTGAGACCGCGCGACGCGGAAGCGACTTGTGGCGGAGCGAAGAATCCATGGGTCGCAAAGTGCAAAAAGCGGTGCCGCGGCGCCTTTGTCCGCACGGCCTCCTCGGTGGCGCTCGACCCGCGTAGCGGGGTAACCGTCGGGGCATCAGGGAAAGCTTGCGAAAACGAATCGGCGACCTGCGTAATCTCCGCCTCTGTGGCGGCCAATTTCCGCCAGCCATAACGGAGGTCGCCGCGGCCACGCATGGCAGAGCGTTTGCCCGAAGTCACGTCCGCTTTGCCGGGCGCGGCGCCGTAATCGATGTCGCCCACAGCCAGCAACGTCGGACAGTCGCCGCTGAAGGTGGCGTCCGAGGCCATTATGTCGGGCAGCATCTGCGGCACCGGCAGCATGGCAAACGATTGCGATTCGATCAAAAACTTGCCCGGCTCTTTGGCGGGCAACGCGCCCCACGGCAACCACGCGGTGGCGCCGTCGGGCGAAATCAGGACCGTTTCGGCATCGGCAACATGACTTTCCAGCGGCGACCAGAGAAGCTGTCTCAGGAGAGCCGCAGAGTCTTTCGTGCCGGGCCGCTTGAGGTCCACGATCCACTCGTTGACTGCTTGATCGATTGCTATGGCCGGGCCAAGATCGATCAGCTCCGTGGGGCGGTCGCGGCGGACGACGAACGCAATCAGGCGACGCGTGGGGACCAGCGCCTGTGGGGAGTTACCGAATTTGGGAAAGTGCCAGTACTCCAGCAGATCGACGAGGACAATCTTATCGGTCAATGCCTGACGGATGTCGTCAGGCGTCCGCGACCGCGATTCAATCTCGCGGCGGAAGTCGGCACTCTTCGCCGCCAGATCGCGTTGCAGGCGCTCGACTTGTTCGCCCAAGGCGTCCAGCTCACGGCCCTCGGTCACCTCGTCGCCTGGCTTACGTTCGGCGTGCGAGAACCGCGCAAGCCGACGTGCGGCCGTTTCTAACTCTTGATAAAGTCCAGCGATCTCCGGATCCCCTTCCGCAAGGGCACGACGCATCGCGCGCATCATCTGCTGTCGCCGCGACACCGCTCCTTTCCACGCTAACACCTCGCTATACAGGTCGTCGCACGGCGCCGGCAGACCGACCATTAGCGACAGGTACTGGTCGAGGTACAGGCGGGCCGTTTGGGTCGTGGCGAGCTGCTGTTGCTCCGATTGCGAGGCAGCAGTCTTATTCAAAAAGTTGCGGGTGATGTTCAAGGCTTTCTTAAAGTCGGCCGCGGCTTCCTGGTTCTTTCCTTGCGCGCGGTGGACACTGGCCAGGTTCGTGAGAGCGGCTGCGTATTCGGGGTTTTCCTTGCCGAGGCACGTCTCACGTATTTCGAGTACCCGCCGATAATGACGCTCGGCCGCGACGTAGTAGCGTGTCGCCTCGCTGGGATAAACCGTCGCCAACGTCTGGTACAGCCCCGCTTGGCGTTCCAGTGCCGCCGCATAAAGAGGGTGGTCTTTGCCCAGGTGTCGCTCGCGAATGTCGAGCGCATTCTTAAGATTCGCATCGGCTTTGGCGAGATCCTTCTTAAACTGGTCATCCGCCTCACGATGTCGCTCAGCCTTGCGCTGTGCATCCGTTTTGCGCTGTCCGTTGGCCTGAACGAGGCCCTTCTTCGGCGGCGATTGTGGCCTCGGCACCCGATGTAAATCGGCCTGCTCTTCAAGAATATTGGCACGTTCGAGATCCACCTCGCGGCCTTGGAATTTCGTCAACGCGGCCAGCGCTAGCGCGAGCAAATTTTCCGCATCGTCCCGGTTGTGTTGCTTTCGCTGCACGCCGGCCATGGCCGCCAGCCACCGAGCGTAACCGAGAGGATCGCTGGTCGCCGACGACTGCCGCGCATGGCGCTGCTGCTCGAATATCTGAATGGCACGGCGGTGATCGCCTTCCGCCTCATACAGTCCCGCCAAATTGTCGCGCACGGTCAATCGTTGCGGATGGCCGCGGTCGAAGACCTTATCGTAGACGCTCATGGCTTCGGTGAAGGCGCGTTCGGCAGCGACGTAGTCGGCTTGCAGCAGATTCACGAGCGCCAGGTTGTTCAAAGCCGCCGCATACACGGGATGTGTTGAGCCGAGTGCCCGTTCGCAAATTTCAACGGCCAGGAGCGCCTGCTCGCCGGCCTCGGTGTACTTTCCCTCGTCGCGATACAGGTTCGCCAAAGCATTGAGCGTGCTTGCGTAGTTGGGGTGGCCTTCGCCAAGCGAAGTCTTGTAGATTTCGAGCGATTTTCGGAGACAGTGCTCGGCCTCCGACGACTTGCCTTGCGACTGCAACAACGTCGCCAGGCTGTTCAGGCTGTTGGCATAGGCGGGGTGCTGTTCGCCGAACAGGTTTTTCCGCGTGGCCATTGCCGCTCGAATCAACTCGTCGGCCTTGGCCGGATTGAGCGAACGATTGAGCCGCCCGAGATTGTTCTGGGCAGTGGCGCATTCCTCCGTTTCCGCGGCGTCATCGGCTTCGAAAAGCTTGATGGCACGCGAGTAACTGCCTCGCGCCTCCGTGTACCTGCCTTTGTCCCATTCGAGATCAGCAAGTACGACAAGCGCCGCGGCATACCCGTTGCGCTTGTCAAGTTTCGACTGAGCAAGCAGCGATAGCGATTCTTTAATGAGCGTCTCAGCCGTGGCATAGTCGGCCCGCAGTTCAAGCGCTTTCGCGCGGTGCGTCAAAGTCTCGGCATACGCCGCCCGCTTTTCAGACAACTGCCTAAGAATGGCCGCAGCCTCAATCAGGCAGGCGTCGGCCTGCGAATACTTTCCCAGGGCGGTGTAGAGCACGCCGAGCAAATCAAGGGTCGCGGCGTAGTGGGCCGATGAAGGATCGGCTTCCTTCTGTGCCTCGGCGGTGCGTCGCAGCAGGTCTTCCGCCTCAGCGTACTTGGCGGCAGTGAGCAGCGAACGGGCATCGGCCAGCGAATCGATCGAGCCGGGTGGCTCGTCGGCCCCTGCGACGGCGGCAGCCGCCGACGCCAACAACAGCGTTTCAGACAGGACGGCCACAAAGACCAGCGCGATCCTTCGATTCATGGAAATGTACCCCGCGGAGGAGTGGAATCCTCAGCAGCTTACCGCGGCCGGCAATCGTATGCAATCATGCCCGCGGTCTGGCGATCTTGCAGACCTGGCTCGCCGGCCGGGCGTTGTGCGCTGCGAACCAGCGGTATATCATCTGGCCGAGAGGTAAGTCCGCAAGCGGGAGACGGAAGTTTGAGATCGCCATCTTCTTCGCCGTCTTCGGTCACGCAATGGCTGGAGCGCGTGCAACACGGTCGCGACGAAGATGCCGCCCAGCGGCTCTGGCAGCGATATTGGCGGCAACTTGCCGCCGTTGCCAGGCGGCGGTTGCGAGAATTGGGGGCGCGTTGCCGCACCAGCGACGAGGCCGATGCGGTGCAAGAGGCTTTCGCTGCATTTTTTCGGCAGATCGAGAAAGGCGCGTATCCCGACTGCCGCGATCGTAACGATCTGTGGTGCCTGCTGTTGAAAATCGCCGACAGTAAAGCGCGGCAGCTTGCTCGTGCCGAACGGCGCCGGAAGCGCGGCAGCGGCAAAGTGCGAGGCGATTCTGCGGTGATGGGCAGCCGTTCCGCGCATGGCGACGCGTTCGATCGGCTGCCGGGCGTCGCGCGCGAGTTGCCCTTGCCCGAGCCGACTCTGGAAGAGCCAAGCGAGGCCTTCGTCGACCAGTTGCTCGACACGTTCTCGCTTTGCTATGGCTCGCTTGACGCAATGGAGCGTGAGGTGCTTGGCGGTCGGATGGAGGGTTGCACCAACGCTGAAATCGCCGCGCGGATCGGCTGCGTCACCAGGACGGTCGAACGAAAGCTAAAAGTGATTCGCAGCCGCTGGCAATCTTAGCGACTACGTCGACGGCTCCGTCTCACAAGGTGTTGTAGGCCCGCAGCCTGCCGGCCGTCATCTCGCGCGTGAATTTGTAAAAGTGCCAGTGGGTCACGCAACGGTTCATAAACTGCGCAAAACCCACGATGTCTCGGCGGTGCCTCAGGTTGCGCGTAAAAAAGTATTTGGCGTAGACTTTGCCTACTGAAACGAGCGAGCCATCCCAGAAAAGGGCCCAGAACAACGACCAGAAAAGCAACAAACCGTAGCTCAAGGTCGGCACGCGCTTCCCTTCCCCGGCCTTGCGGCAAATGTCCGCGCGGCGCTGGAGATATTGAGCCGACTGATAAACCTTGAAGTAGCGGTCGAAATAAGCATCGGGGGCGTAGAGCCGCTCGACCAGGTCCCAATAACCTTGGCGCAACTCTTGGCGGGTCATTTGCTGAGGAATGAAATTGCAACTTGGATCTTCTTCAACCAGTCGGCGGTCGCGCTTGAGCCGCTCGTAAAGTGGCGTCTTGGGCACCGCTTGCAACATGCCGACCATGGCCAGGGTAATGCCGTTCTCCTGGATGAACTGGAACT
>DASSFG010000482.1:0-5141 GCA_035694685.1 Pirellulales bacterium | reverse complement strand
TCGCTGGTCGGCACGCCGAGCTTGCTGCGCGCTCACGCCACGCCGTGCTCGTCCAACGAATATTCTGCAAAGGCCCGTCGGTGTAGGGCCATTTCAAGGCGCCGGGCCCGGCGGTACAATCAACGGCTCGGTAACGTTGCCGCGATTCATGGAAGTAATGGGTCAGCCCTCTTCATCGCCGAGTTTGACGCCGCTTGCGTATCAGCGGGCGGTTGTCGAGTATTTGAAGGCTGAAGATCCGGCCGTCTGGCGGTGGTTCGCCGAACGGAAGGATGACCGCGAGCAGCTCGCCGCCGCGCGGCTGGAGTTGCTCAAGTCGACCTATCGCATCGAACGGCAAACGCAGCCCGATCTTTATGCCTTGGCAGACGAGGTGGCGGCGACCCTGGAGCTCGAACCACCGCTCACGTTGTATCAGGCCCAGCATCCGCACGGTCTGAACGCCTGCATGGTGGACCTGCCGGGCGAAATCCACATGGTTTTGTCGGGGCCAGTGACGACCGCACTTGCCACGGTGGAACTCAAGGCCGTGTTCGGGCACGAGCTGGCTCATCGAGTGCTGTGGGAGAAATGGGGCGGCGATTACCGCATGGCGGGGCACATGCTCGTCGCCTTGGCGAACGATCCCGCGGCGCCGCCGGTCTATGCCTCGACGTGGCGGTTATTCTCACTCTATGCCGAATTGTTCTGCGATCGGGCGGCCTGGCTGGTGACCCACGATCTGGCCGCCACCGTTTCGACGCTGGTCAAGGTTTCGACCGAGCTGGCCGAAGTCAGTGCCGAGAGCTATCTGCGTCAGGCCGATGAAATCTTCAGCCAGGAAAATGTCAAGACCGAAGGCCTCTCACACCCGGAAACCTACATCCGAGCCCGAGCGCTCAAGCTATGGGTGGAACAAGGCGACGAGGCGACTCCCGCCATCACGGCGATGCTCGAAGGGCCCTTGTCGCTCGACGAGCTTGACCTGCTGGGGCAAAAGCGCCTGGCCGCGCTCACGCGCCGCCTGCTCGATCAGTTGCTGTCGCCCGGCTGGTTCCAAAGCGAACGCGTGCTGGCCCACGCGCGCAGCTTTTTCGAGGATTATGCACCGCCCGCGCCTGGCTCGGCCGACGACGCCTTGCCTGGCGATTTGGCCACGCAAGACAAAACGTTGCACGACTATTACTGTTATCTGCTGCTCGACTTTGCCACCGTCGATCGCGACCTCGAAGAGCTGCCGTTGGCCGCGGCGCTGCTCGTCAGCCGTAGGCTGGCGCTGGCCGAGCGATTCAAGGAAATCGTACTCAAGGAGCTGAAGCTGACCAAGAAGCGCCTCAGCCAGCTCGATGGCCGCGTCGAAGAATTGCTCGCCGATGCGGAAGAAAAACAACTTCCACATTCGTCGACGGCTTCTACGTAGGGTGGGGCTCGCATGCGCCAAATTGGGTCTTCCGGCCTGTTGGGCCATGCGCGGTTTTGCTCCTTGTGGAACGGAATTTATTCCGTTGGGTTCCGTTGGGAACGTGCGAAACGGAATGAATTCCATTCCACACGGCTGATGATGGTGGGCCGGCGCTCGCAAGCTCGCTGGTCCCACCCTACAACCTAAGTGTCATGAAGCCAGGAAGTGCCATGAACGGCTTTCTCGATTTCTTTCACGACCGGCAGGCCGCCGGCGGTTTTTCGACGGAAGATGCGCTGGCGGCCTGGCTGCCGCTGGCACGACAGGTGGTCGAAACGCACCTTCGCGGCCAGGTGGCGCCACTGGCGGGGCTCGACGCCTTGCAGGTCGCGGAGGGGCGCATTTGGTTTGCCGATGATCGGGCACAGCCGCCGCAAAGCAATCTCGAGGCCGTGCGCCGCCTGCAGCAACCGGCAGCGCGGGCCGTGGAAATCCTGGGCGAAAGCCGCCGCACCACCGACATCGACGAAGGTCAGGAGCAAATTGTCGATCTGTCCATTGGCCAGCGCGGCGAAGCGTTGACGCGGCCGGTTTATCTGCCCGGCTATGTCTGCTGGGAGCACGAACTGGGTCACCACGATCCACTTACCGACGTCTTCAGTCTCGGATTGTTGCTGGCTTCGTTGGCCTGCGGGCTTGACCTGAACGTGCCGGAAGAGCTGCAAACCTTGGTGGCCCATCGCGACAATTTGTTTGCTGTGAGCGCGGCCATTCATCCGGTACTGGCCCGCGCGGTCGTGCGCATGACCGAGATCGACCGGCATCGACGGCCGCAAGACCTGCCGGCCCTGGTGCGCAGTCTGGAGAACTATCGCGACCAACCGGTCGACCTGGCCTTCGATCCTGCGCTGGCCGAAGGCTTTGGCCGTCGCGACTTGCGCGGCCGCAGGCAGCTTGTGCTAGGGAGGCTGCGAGAGCGGCTGTTCGACCTCTCGCGCCAAAACCGTCTGTTGCACTTCCGGGCCACCGCCCACACGGTGAACCTGACGCACGCTTCGGTGCCGCTTTCGTTCGACGTGCGCAACATCCGGCCCGACCAGATTCTCATCTGGAACGACGCGTTTGCTCGCGGCATCGTGGCGGGCGAAGCCGTCTCGCTCAACAAGTACCTCAATTTCGCCGAAGCGATTTATCTGCCTGGCGTGCTCGACGGCATTCGGCTCGAGGCCCGCCGCGACCAGACGGAGTTTGGCTTTGCCCAATTGCGCCTGGTGATCTGCTTCTTGCGCTGGGCCGATCTCAAGCAGTCGCCGCCGGAGCGTTACGACTCGCCGCTGGTGCTGTTGCCGGTCGAATTGACGCTGAAGAAAGGCGTGCGCGATACCTTCTGGCTTCAAGCAGCAACGAGCGAGGCTGAAGTAAATCCCGTCGTGCGGCACCAGTTCAAGCAACTTTACGACGTCGATTTGCCCGAAACGATCGACCTGGCGCAGACCGATCTCAAGGCGTTTTTCGATCTTCTTTCGGCCCAAGTGCAGGCCAGCGAGCCGGCCATAAACGTGAAGCTGATCGAGCGTCCGCGCATCCGCTTGATTCACGAGCGGGCCCAGCGGCGGCTGGAGCTCTACCGCCGTCGGATGCGGTTGGCCGGCCGCGGTGTGCGCAGTTACCTGAACCTCGATTACAGTTACGACCCGAACAATTATCATCCTCTCGGCTTACGGCTGTTCAATGAGCGGATTCGTCCGCCCGGCACGCGGCTGCGGCTCGTGCTCGAAGGCGTAGCGCGGCCGCGGCAATATTTCTCGCCCGAGGTCGCGGCTTGCGAAGCCGGTAAGGTGGGACAGGAAGGCTTGCGAGCGCCGCCCTACCAAGGCACCCAAGACAGTCCCTGCGCAGCGGAATCGTCGTTTAACCGCAGGGCCAGCGGCCCGCGCGTGCCGTGGGCACAGCGGTTAAACGATGGCGGGTGGTCCAGCGATGCCCCGGTGAATGGTCTACCGGGTCATCGCCAGGCCGCCGACGTCGATTCCGCACCGCCGCCGGAAACTCGGCCAGGCTCTGCCCCAGCCACCGACAGCGACAACGAGCCAGACGGCCTGGGAAGTCCATCCTCCACTTCGCCGCCGCCTGCCTCCAATGTCGACGAAAAGGAGCAGCTTTTCTTCACGCTGGAAGGCGAGTCGGAGACGAACCCTTATACTTGGGAATTCGACCTGTGCAGCGTGACGCTCGGCAATTTCCGCTATCGGAAGATGTCGCTGGTGCGCGATTATTCTGCGTTGCTCGACCGAGACTCGGCCAACGCCGCATTCGACTCCATTTTTTCGCTCTCTCCACGCGAGGTGGCCGGCGACGCCACACCGCCTCCGCCGCTCGAGGACCGCTGCGACGTGGTGGCTTGCGACCCGACGCAGGCGGGCGCCATTGCCCAGGCCCGCAGCGGAGGTAGTTACGTCATTCAAGGGCCGCCGGGCACCGGCAAGTCGCAAACGATCACCAATCTTATTGCCGATTACGTCGCGCAGGGGCGGCGCGTGCTCTTCGTCTGCGAGAAGCGGGCCGCCATCGACGTCGTCTTCTTGCGGTTGCGGCAGCAAGGCTTGGATGAGCTTTGCTCGCTGATTCACGACTCGCAGGCCGATAAGAAGCAGTTTGTCATGGAACTCAAGGGCTGCTACGAGTCACTCTTGGCCGAGTCGGGCAAGCGCCGCCAGAACCGGGAAAAGAAGCGCGAGACCGCGCTTAAGTCGCTGGGCGAAGAGCTGGCGCCGCTCGAGCGTTACCACGAGGCGATGTGCTCCGTGCCCGAACGTGCCGCCGTGCCGTTGCGATCATTGCTGCACCGGCTTGTGGAGCTCGAGCCTGCCGCGCCCGAAGTCGGTGCGCCGTCGCTTTCGCCCGCCGAACAAGAGCGCGTACCGTACTATGCCGCCTGGTTGTCGGCCCGCGCACCACTGAAGCGGCTGGCGGACGTGCTGGTAGAGATGCGAACCGGCGGCTCCTTGGCGCGTCATCCGTTGCGTCACCTGAAGGCCGATCTTGCACATGCCGAACGCCCGATCGAGTGCGTGAGCGAAGGGTTGCGACGGGCGACGGCGGCGCTGACTGAGGTCGAGGCGGCCGTCGCTCGCTCGGGCTTGCCGGCCGAGCTGGCCAACACCTTGGACAAAGTCCGGCAGCTCGTGGCTTACGCCGAAGCGGTCGAGCCGCTGGCGCGGCTCGGGCAAACTTCGCTGCTCGACACCGGCAGTCAAGCGTCAAAAAGGCTGGCAAAGCTGGTCAAGCAATATCGATCGGCCGAAACGGCCTGGCAACGCGCGCAGCAGGCGGCCAAGGGCTGGACGAACAAGCTGCCGCCGGCTGACGTGCCGGTGGCGTTGGCCCAGGCGCGTCGGCTGGAGCAGACGCCACTCGCTTTTTTCAAGCTCGACTGGTGGCGGCTACGTTCGATCATCCGCCGTTCCTATGACTTCCGCTGGCACACGGTGCGCCCAAGCTGGGTACAGCTTCTGGAGCTGCTCGATAAAGAGTACCAGGCAGCCGGCAAGGTGGCTGACCTCGCCGCTCAAGTGAAGCAAGAGTTTGGCTATGAGGGTCCGCCGAACGAACTGGCCGATCTGGTCGAGAAGCTACGCGAAACGTCAGGACAGGTGTCGGGTGTCGTCGGCCGTCTGCGCGACCGTCTGATGAAGCCGACGGCCAAGGAAGAAGACGTGGCCGCTCTGATTGCGGCCCGTCCCGCAGTCGACACCTTCGA
>DASSFG010000481.1:0-2407 GCA_035694685.1 Pirellulales bacterium | reverse complement strand
TTCCGCCCGGAGGACCGCGATTTTATGCGAATCGTGGGTGAAGCTCGATGATCTTGGGCTGCCGCGGCAAGCCTCGTTACCCGACGAACGTATACGCGGCATTACCGGCGACACGGCCTACGTGACGATCCGGTCAGCTATTGAATTCAAGCGCGATGATGGCGGCGTGGCAACGGTGCGGGGCGAGTTTCTCGGACTGACCGACCCTGGCGCCAGCGATCTTTGCGTGCTCGGCCGCGATGTGACCGACAACTTCGACGTCATTTTCAGTCGCCCCCGAGGCGAGCTGCTCTTGTTGGCGCAAAGGCATCGCTACCGGGTTGTCGAGGCTTAAGCTGCTGTCCCTTGCCACTACCACCGTGCGTATTTGCATCAACCACACGGTGGCAACAGGTCTATTTGCTGGCTGCCGCGTGCTAAACTTGGCATAAGTCGGATTCTTCACCGACAGAGCACATTGCCACCTGTAATGGAGCCCGCGGCCTTGAAACAGATTGCCATACCTGCCGTGTTGCTTGCCGCGGTGTCGGCCTGCGCGGCGGGAGAGCTGACGCTGACGTTCATCGACGGCGAAACGAAGAAGCCAACGCCTTGTCGGCTGCACCTGCGCAATGAAAAGGACCGCCCGCAACGGGCCGCAAACATGCCGTTTTGGCACGACCACTTTGTCACGCCCGGCAAGGTCAAACTCAAGCTGCCCAAAGGCAGTTATCACTTCGAGATCGAACGCGGCCCCGAATATCTCGCTCGCAACGGCTACTTCGTCCTGGAGAACCAGTCGAACGATAACCAGACGATCGACCTGCCCCCCCGTGCTTGCAACCTGGCCGAAGAAGGTTGGTGGTCGGGAGACTTGCACATACACCGGCCGACCAAGGAGATCGAGCTGCTGATGCTGGCCGACGATTTGCACGTGGCCGGCGCGACCACCTGGTCGGCCAAGAAGAACGAATGGACCGGCCGCACGCTACCCCCTCAAACGGTCAAGCGGTTCGACAAAAACCGCTATTGCGAACTGCTGGTTGGCGAAAGCGCCGGCGAAGGCGGCACGCTGTTGTTCCACAACGTCGACAAACCTTTGCTCGCCAGCGAACCTGAATCCAACGACGCTTTCAGCCTGCTCTCGGCCGCCAGGGAGAACGCCGAGGTCTGGATCGACGTCGGGCGACCGACCGCCTGGGATTTGCCGCTCTGGCTGGCATCGGGCCGGGTCGACTCGATTGAGCTGTGCGACGACCAGTTCTGCCGCGGCGCAGTCGCCGACGACAATGCCGGCCATCCCCGCGACAAGAAACTGATGCCGGGTGCGGCCGGCGTGGGCCGCTGGACGCACGAGATTTACTACCATCTGCTCAATTGCGGGCTGCGCATACCGCCCTCGGCGGGCAGCGGATCGGGAGAGGCGGCCAACCCGGTGGGTTACAACCGCGTTTACGTGTGGGTCGATAAAGACCAATTCGATTACGAAGCATGGTGGAAAGGTTTCCGCATGGGCCGCGCGGTGGTGACAAATGGCCCGCTGATTCGCCCGCTGGCCAATGCCCGCGTGCCCGGCCATGTGTTTCAGCAACCGGCCGACGAAACGTTGGTGGTCGAAGTTTTTCTCACCTTCACGGCCCCCACCAGCGACACGGTGAGCTATTTCGAGCTGATCAAGAACGGCCGGCTGGCGCAAAGCATTCGCTATGAAGACATTGCCAAGACCGGACGTTTTAAGCCGGTGGAATTCGACGAGAGCGGCTGGTTCTTGATTCGAGCAGTGACTGACGTGGAGGAGACCTATCGCTTCGCCACCAGCGCCCCCTGGTACGTCGAGATGGGCGACGAGCCGAAGCGGGTCAGCCGCCGGTCGGCCGAGTTCTTTCTCGATTGGCTCGAAGAGCGCGTGGAATCACTCCACGCCGACGGCCATCTTTCGCCAGCCGGAGAAAAAGCCTGGTCTGAAGCGAAGGCGTTCTGGGAAAAACTGGTCGAAGAGGCAAACGCGGATTAGCCCGTTCCTCTGGACGTATCGCGTCTGCTCGAAGCGAAGCACTACGTCGTCGGAAAGGCCACCGACGGTTCGAGCATAACCATCGCGGATCCTCCGGTCTCGCCGTTGGGGGGAGCGGAAAGCATCGAGCAAGAACATGACCTAGAGTTCTAAGAGGCGAAATCTCGCCTGGGGGCGCCATTTCCCAAGCCAATTCTGGAGTCGCTCAGATGTTGAAACACCTTTCGGTGGCGTGGTTGTTTTTTGCCCTCTCGTTTCCGGCTAGCCAAGCATTGGCCCACGGTCATGGCGGTGGCGGCGGTGGTGGCGGGCCGCGTGGCGCAGGTGGGCCTCCGAGCGGCGGCCTTAGCGGGCCACGCATGCCAGGTGCAGGAGGTGCGCCGGGCGGCGGTCATCATGGTGGCGCAGGGCACG
>DASSFG010000480.1:0-4541 GCA_035694685.1 Pirellulales bacterium | reverse complement strand
CGCAATGCCACAGCGGCCGAGGGCCTCTTCTGCGATCTTGCCGGAGAGGCCGAGAGTAGTGACGTCGGCCAGCATCAAATGGTTGTCGGTACCACCGCTGGCCAGCTTCAAGCCGCCGGCCACCAACCGCTGCGCCAAGGTCTTGGCATTCTCGATGATGCGACGGGCGTAATCCTTGAAGTCAGGCCGCAACGCCTCGCCAAAGCACACCGCCTTGGCCGCCACGACGTGCATCAGCGGGCCGCCCTGCAAGCCGGGAAACACGCTGCGGTCGATGTCCTTGGCGTATTCCGCCCGGCACATGGTCATACCGGCGCGCGGCCCGCGCAGAGTCTTGTGCGTAGTCGTGGTGACAAAGTCCGACACAGGCACCGGATTGTGGTGCAGCCCCGCGGCAACCAGCCCGGCGTAATGGGCCATGTCGACAAAAAGTTTCGCTCCGCAATCGCGGGCGATCTCGGCAAACCGCTCGTGCGGAATCTCGCGCGGATAAGCGCTGGCCCCCGCCACGATCATCTTGGGCTTGTGCTCACGGGCGAGCGCGGCCACCTGGTCGAAGTCGATAAGGTTGGTGTCTCGCGTCACGCCGTAGCTGAAAAAATGGTAGAGCTTGCCCGAGATGTTGAGCTTCATGCCGTGCGTGAGATGGCCGCCGTGAGCCAGATCAAGGCCCAACACCTTGTCGCCCGGTGCCAGGGCCGTGAGGTACACGGCCTGATTGGCCTGGCTGCCGGAGTGCGGCTGCACGTTGACGTGCTCGGCGCCGAACAGCGCCTTGGCACGCTGACGGGCAAGCTCTTCGGCCTGATCGACGAATTCGCAGCCGCCGTAATAGCGCCGGCCGGGGTAACCTTCGGCATATTTATTCGTAAGCACGCTGCCCACGGCCTGCATGATCGCAGGGCTGACATAGTTCTCGCTGGCGATCATTTCCAGCCCGTCGTGCTGTCGCTCGATTTCGCCTTCGATCGCCGCCCAGACCTCTGGGTCTTGTCGCTCGATAAAATTCATAACCGCCCACTATAGCGGAGCCATCCGGGCGGGTCGAGAAGGAAGGGCTTCAGGGAATGTCCCGAAATGCCGACCAGCTCAGGTACGCCAGCAGCAATGAGCAAATGACAAACCCGATGTCCATGGCCATGTTCATTTGATTGAAGGGCACTTTCAGGACCAGATCGAGTCCGAAGAGCAAGAACAGCAGACACGCTACGACCAACCCTAAGATGGTCAACGCTTTGGGCATCGAAGTAGTTTCCTCAAAGTTGCTCGCTGTTTGCTCGATGGCGCCGCCAGTCGCCTGCTTTCTGCCAGGCTGAACGAAGTTTCAAGTATAGTTAGAGGCAATTCGCTATCACAGTAGCCAAAGCAATCGCCCGAGAAATCGTTTTGCCGCCCGGTTTGACGAGGATCCGGTCGTAGCGGATGTGCTAACAGAAGGGGCTTTTTCGTTGTGGCCCGTCGCTGGCCGAGCCACCTGGATGACCGCAGGTCTCACTGAGATCCGGGAGACCTGCGGTCGGTCAAGCGGCGGGGTCAGGAGACCCGCGCCGAACACAGGTCGGCGAAACGGCGGGGTAACGGTGCCGACAGGCGCGAATCACGGAGCTCACTCACCGCCGCAGCCCATCGGGTCGGTCTGGCGCAGCTCGACGCGGCAGTCGTCGAGAAAGGGGCTTTCGCGCATCAGTTCCACGGCATCGTCGTAGCTCTCCGCGCGAAAGATGAAATAGCCGCCGACGACTTCCTTGGCTTCGCTATACGGTCCGTCGGTCACGTTCAATCGACCCCGTTGCCGGGTAAGCCTCTTGCCGCCATGCTCTATAAGCTTTTCGCCCGACACATATCGACCGGCGGTGGTCACGCTACCGGGGCATCGCCGCGACGGAGCGGATTGCGCGGGGTTGCGCGTTAGAACGCGGCTTTGCCCAGCCACCGCATACTATCCATCAATCGACGAATGATAGCACTAGTGCTTTGTCAAGGCTAAGTTTTCGGGTTCAAGCAACGAAATGGGTTCTGTAGGGAACGCACTCCGTGGCGTTCCGTGAACCACCAATTGACGATCCACCAGTGCGTGACGGAACGCCACGGAGTGCGTTCCCTACAGACGCCAACCCGAACATCTAGCTTTGACAAAGCACTAGGCCGTCGGCGACATTTCCAACAGGCGAATGGCGTTTGACATTGTGGTCAGGTGGAATCAGGGCGTTTTTTTCGGGTCCCGCTGGTTTTTCGGTCGATTCAACCGCGCGATACGTACAATGTACCAAGCAGAGACTGCCATTTTCCTGCTTCCGGCCTAAAATGGGATGTAGCCATAGGCAAACGCCGGTTTGACAGAGCGTTCTGGTGGGCCGGCGCTCGCCAGCCCGCTCGTCTCTCCCATGTGGCTGACCCCGCAACCCCGAGCCCCTGATTCCTCGCGTGAGTTTCGCCCTTCAACTTAACGCCCTGACCGGCGGGTCCGCCCAGCGGCGGTTGGCCCAGTGGCAGGGCCTGTTGCCCAAAATTGCCGATCTCGAGGCCGGCTATCAACGCCTCACCGATCATGAGCTGCGCAAGCAGAGCCTCTCGCTGCGTTACCGGGCTAAAAGCCAGGAACCACTCGACCGGCTGCTGCCCGAAGCTTACGCCCTCGTGCGGGAAGCGGGCCGCCGCACGATCAACATGCGGCACTTCGACGTGCAGATCCTGGGCGGCATCGCCATGCACCAACGGTCGATCGTCGAGATGCAAACGGGCGAAGGTAAAACGCTGACCGCGACGTTGCCCGTCTATTTGCACGCGCTAACCGGCCGCGGCGTGCAGCTTGCCACGGTGAACGACTATCTGGCCCGCCGCGACGCCGAGTGGATGGGACCGATCTACGACATGTTGGGCATGAGCGTAGGCGTGATCGAAAGCCAGATGTCGCAACCGGCCCGCCGCAAGGCGTACGGCTGCGACGTCACTTACGGCACGGCCAAAGAGTTCGGCTTTGACTTTTTGCGCGACCGCCTGCTGCTGCGGAGGATCAATGAGGGTCTGGCGGACTTTCTGGGCGGCATGCTTGGCCAGCAAGGCCCTTCCGCCGAAGAGCCGGTGCAGCGTGCGGCGAATTTTGTGGTGGTCGATGAGGCCGACAGCATTCTCATCGACGAGGCCCGCACCCCGCTCATCATCAGCGCCTTGCCCACTGAAGAAGAGAAGATCGCCGTCGAGTGCTATCGCTGGAGCTCGAAGGTCGCCCCCGACTTCGAAGACGAAGAGCACTATGAATTCGACCACGAAAAGCAGTCGGTGGAATTGACCGCCGAGGGCCGGCAACTGGTGCGCACGCTGCCCAAGCCGCCGGCGATGGATTCGGTAGGTATGTTCACGATTTACGAATACGTCGAGCGGGCCATCAAGGTCAACCGGGCCTTCACGCTCGACCGGCAGTATGTGGTGCGCGACGGCGAGATCGTGATCGTCGACGAATACACAGGCCGACTCTCGGAAGGCCGCAAATGGCGCGACGGCATCCACCAGGCCATTGAGGCCAAAGAGGGCGTCGAGGTGACGGTTGCCACCGGCCAGGCCGCCCGTGTTACGGTGCAGGATTTCTTCTTGCGCTACGAGCAGCTTACCGGCATGACGGGCACCGCGGTCAGCTCGGCCCGCGAACTGCGCAAAATCTACGAGGTACACGTTCTGCCCATTCCCACCAACCGGCCTGCCATCCGGCAGCGGCTGTCCGATCGCATCTTCGGCACGGCCGACCAGAAATGGGACGCCATCGTGAAAGAGGTGCAAGAGCTTCACGAGCACGGTCGGCCCATCCTGATCGGCACGCGCTCGATCGACAAGTCGGTCGAGCTTTCCGTCCTGCTCAAGAAGGCCGGCATCGAACACCAGGTGCTCAATGCTCATCAGGTCGCGGCCGAGGCCGACATCGTGGCCCGGGCAGGTTTGCGCGGCAGGGTCACGGTCTCGACGAACATGGCCGGCCGCGGCACCGACATCAAGCTAGGCGACGGCGTGGCGGATTTGGGCGGGTTGCACGTCATTCTCACCGAGATGCACGATTCCGCCCGCATTGACCGCCAGTTGATCGGCCGTTGCGGCCGGCAAGGCGATCCGGGCACGTTCCGGCAGTATCTCTCACTGGACGACGATATCTTGCTGACCGGGCTGGGGCCGGAAAAGGCCGAAAAGCTCGAAGAGCTCGGCAAGACGTCATCCGGCCCCTTCGACCACTTAGGCCGGCTGTTTCGCAAAGCTCAGCGGATCATCGAGCGGCGTCACTTCCGCGATCGCCGCGTGCTGATGTACTACGAAAAAGAGCGCCAGAAACTGCAAAAGCAAATGGGTCAGGATCCCTATCTCGACACGGCCGGATAAGGAATAGGCGGGGAACGAATCTCGCGCCAAGACGGTCCCGCCAATCGCCGCGACCTTCGGTAGTGGCTTAAGTTTTTGTTGCTCGCACGAGGTCGCCTTTCGTAGGGTGCGACTGGCCTGCGCAAAATCCAGCTTCGCAATGCGCCCCGCTTGATGCTGGTTTTGTCCGCCACGTCCGG
>DASSFG010000479.1:0-6678 GCA_035694685.1 Pirellulales bacterium | reverse complement strand
AAGATGATCGAAAACGGCCATGAGCTGGATAGCGTCTCGTTCGATGATGAGCAGCACCCCACCGAGGCGATCTTCGTTTTCGGCACCGGCACCTGTGTGCATTTCAAGCGCGGCAAGACAAAACCACCGTTCACCCGCTATTTGCCAGACCCCTAGTCCCCATGTCCCGTTTTCAGTTCAGCTTGCGTGGGTTACTGGTGACGACCGCTGTTGTTGCCGGCCCCTGCGCATTGCCGGAATAATATGCCCCGCCCCCAATTCACCCTCCGCGCATTGCTGGTGGCCATGCTGATCGTGGCGTTGCCTTTAGGCATCTTCCGTTGGCTTCGCGATGCGGACGGCACCGTAACCATCGGTCGTGCGGTCGTTGGCAAACCTTTCGCGATTCGCGCCCGATTACTTTCTCTGAAGTCGGTGCAACTTGAGCAGCAAGCTTGCATCTTTGTGTATGCACCCCCAGGTCATCCGCTCTGCAAAATGAGAATTACAGATAACCCGCCGGTTTCCGGCGGCATTAACGACTGGCACCGCTCGGCCCTTGTTTTCGTTGAAGCGGAGGCCGAGGTTACGCTCCCGCTTCCGGGTCGATATGAGTTCATGATCAAATATCCCCTTGCTCGCCGCAGGATCTACGGGGAATTCGTGGTCGAGGCCAGTGAGCCAGGATGAATCCCTATGCGCGGACCCCAGCTCACACTGAAGTCGCTGTTGTGGTTGATGGCCGTGGTGGCTGTCTTCCTGGGGTTCGTTGTTCACGGCACGATCTTGCGCGCGCGATTTAGTCCGTGCCTGGCTTGCGCAAAATCCACGTCATCGACGCTCGTGGGCGTGCGCGAATTCTGTTCCGGCGTAGGATGTCCTAGCTGCGTAGCGGCGAAAGGCTGTAGCCTGGGGCGCCAGCCCCAGGATTCCCGTTCACACACAGCACGAAAAGCCCCGTCAGGGGCGACAGGATCCCGAACGTCAAACTCCTGCCGCCCCTGACGGGGCTGAAACGGCGCGCTCTGGATCCGAAGTCCTGGGGCTTTCGCCCCAGGCTACAACATGCCGCCGCTACGCGGCTATAACAAACCGCGCGCGGAACAAAACCAACATCAAGCCGGTCGCATTGCGAAGCTGTATCTTGCGCAGGCCAGTCCGTGCCCAGTTTTCAGGCGCCGCTAAAAACAAAGTCATCACTACGAGCCGGCAAGATTCTCGCCTGCGATGACGGCGGCGCAATCTTCCGGCCACAACATCTTGTGGTTCCGTAACTGTACACCTCAACATTTTGTGCTATCGTCCTAGTTGACAGGTAAGCGAACGGCGGTACACTATCCGAGGCTTTAGTGGTTGAACCGATGAAGCCGGGTGGCTGCCGCTGGGCACGAGGCCCGCGCCGCGAAATCAGCCGGTGACAAACCCACGTCAGGCAGGCGCCTGCCGGCCGCGTCACGCCGTCGAGTCACGCCCAGACGCAATCTCTTCGCAGTCTCAGGATTTTCCAAGATTCCGACCGCCTCGGTGCGCTGCGCTCCTGCGCGCTGTGCCCCTGCGCGCTCGTCGGATGAGGGATGAAGGATGAGAGATGAGGGGCCCTCACTCCATCCCTAATCCCTAATCCTTCATCTTTCATCCTTCATCGTTTATCTGAACCCTACTCCCTACTCCCTACTCCCTAACCCCTTTCCTTCAGGAGAACGACCATGGAACGTCAAGATCTCGTAACAGCTTCAGCCGACCCAACGTTGATCCCGGAGGCTGCACACAAATTTGCCCAGCGAGCGCTGCGTGAACATCAGCGGGCCGAGAAAGATGTCTTGAAGGCAGTGGAGCATGTCGTCAAGTCGGGCCAGGCACTGCTCAAAGCCGACGACCTCTGCGAGTGGGGCCAGTGGGAGGCCTTCTTTGAAATGCACTTCAAGCAGAAAGCGAACCACGACGACGGGACTCGCCCCCTTTCACTGCGGACCGCGCAAAAATACATGCAGCTCGCCCGCGATTGGTCCCACCTCCTCGCCAAACATCCGGAAGGGTTCGCATCGCAACGCCAAGCGTTCAAAGCACTTGCAGCAATCGCTCGCGCAGAGCAGAGCCGCCAGCCGAAAGCGATCGATGCCAAAGGCGCAGCGCGCTGCGCCAATGACGGCGACAAAGGCACGACAAAGGCGCAGCGCGCTGCGCCAATGACAACGACAAAGGCGCAGCGCGCTGCGCCTTTAGCGACGGGCCTGCCCGCACTGGACCAGTGTGGCGGGCGTCGGGGCCGTTCGTCAAGGAGGCCTGGCGCCTGGTGAGCTCGGTCGATGAGACCCTTGCCAAGCTGGTGTCACAAGGCTTTCCGCTCTGGCCTGAGAGAGACAAAGTCCACGAGGGGCTCAAGCGGTTGCAGATGATGCTCGAACGCGAAATCGACGAGGCCGAAGCGCTGCAAGCCGCGGGTGAATGGACGTTCGTGCTTGACGAAGCAGCAGCCAACGACGCCGCGGCAGCCTTCAAGATCGAAAGCGAGGACGACCATGACGATTGACACCACGAAGCACGAGAATTCCAACCGGCCGGCGCGGATGGCCGGCCATCGCCGAAAAACCTTGAAGCTGCCGGCAAAGGCAGCGAAGATGAGCCACCGCAGCGCTACATACGCATGGCGCGGCATTTGCCCGCCGGCGAGCTTGATGCGACACGCGTGTCGCCGCGGTCGCAATCGGCGGTATGGCGCGCGATCCGTGGCGTCGTCTTCGGCGCGCCAGGTGCCGTCGTGGGCGGCGAGTCTTCCGTCGCCGCTAGGGCGGCGTCATTCTCGTGAATTCGGCGGGCGAGCCGCTTACCAACTCTCTCTCCTGGCGCGACCAACGAACACACTCGCAACGTCGCCCAAGGGCCAAACATGGCTCGAAGAAGTCCGACGCCGATGGCCCGAACGGGTTCTGAATCGCCTACCGCTTCCGCCCGAAGCACAACAGGCACATGTCGTCGCTCTGGGAGCGCTTGCCGACGAAGCGTTTGACGTCTTTCAAAATCTGATCGCCGAGGTGCTTGACGCCGCCGGTGGGCAAGCCGACTTGCTCGCTGATGCGGGCCAGCCCGTAGAGGTCGTTGTTCTGGTTCATCGCCTCGCTGATGCCGTCGGTAAACATCACCAGCGAATCGCCGACCTCCAAGGGCAAAGTGACCTGATCGCAGGCCAACTCGTCGATCACTCCCAACGGCACCGAGATCTGATCGACCCCAATGGGCTCGACCGAGGCGTCGTGACGGCGCAGGTAGGGAGGCAGATGCCCGGCGTTGGCAAGATGGACCTCATGCCGCTCCAGGTCGAGCACGGCAACGGCCATGGTCACGAACCGGTCGGCCCAGCTCGCCTGGGCAAATTGCTTGTTGAGCTGGAACAGAGCGCCGGCCGGACCGGCCTCGCTCACCAAGGCATATTTGGCCTCGGCGGAGAGCTTGGCCATCAAGAGTGCCGCCGGCATGCCTTTGCCCGACACGTCGGCCACGATGATCGCCAGGCGGTTCTTCGGCAGTACGATGTAATCGAAATAGTCGCCGCCGACCTGGTTGGCGGGCTCGTAAAAATCGAAGAAGTCGTAGCCCTCGACCTCGGGCGACTTGTGCGGCAAAAAGCCTTGCTGCACGGTGTGGGCCAGCTCCAGATCGCGCTCCAGCGCCTTTTGCCGCAGGGCGTTTTCGTGCAGTTGCGCGTTTTCGACGGCGAAGGCCGCCTGGCTGGCGACGCTGGCCAGCAGATCGAGGTCGTCTTGCGAGAACGGCGTGCGCTGGTCAAGCGTGTCGATCTGGATCACGCCCATCGCATTGCCCTCCGTGCTGATCAACGGCGCGCACATCATCGAGCGAATGCGAAAATCGGCAATGCTTTGGCTACTGTCGAAACGCGAATCGCTGGCGGCATCGGCCGAGAGAATGGCCTCTTTGCCGTCCATCGCCTTACGCACGATGGTGCGGCTGATGCGGATGGTTTCTTCCGATTCGCCGCGGCGCAGCTTCATGGCCTTGGGCACCAGCACTCCCGGCTCGGGCCCCTGCAACACGAGAAAGCCGCGGTCGGCCTGTAGAAAAATCTTGAACAGGCTGTCGAGGATTTTAGGCAAGACCTGTTCCAGCGAGATGGTGGAGCCGAGGTTACGCGAGATTTCCAACAGCGCCTTGAGCTTGGTCTCGGGATTGACGGCGCTGGCTCGAAAGCCGGTGCGCGACGATTTCACCTCCAGCGTCGACATGATGGTCGACGTGGTCGAAGGCCCGGCCTCGTCGAAAAGGGTAACCGGGCCGTCCGGTGACTCGCTCTTTTGCAGTTGGTTGGGATCGCCGTCGTGGAACGAAAACAGCAGATCGCAGATTTTGACCTGGTCGTTGTTATACAGCCGGCGCCGGCCGCGCACGGGCTGGCCGTTGACGGTCGTGCCGTTGCGGCTGCCGAGATCTTCAACGAAAAACTCGTTGTTCGCCGCCGAGATTTGCGCGTGCTGGCGGCTAACGGCCCCTTCGTCAAGCACGATATCGCAGTCAGGGTGGCGGCCCAGGATCGCGTTGGCGAGATCGAGCCGGTAGGTCCGGCCGGGGTCGCCGCCATTGAGCGCCCGCAAAAAAGCCATTTGTTGGAGTCCTATTGTGATTGCGCACGCACCCCCTTCTCCGCATCGAGCGGAATCATCGCCGCCGCTTCGTACCGGCACGTCTGCCTTCACGAGCGCAGCGAAACGTCTTTGCCTTGCTCACGGCCGACATACGGCGAGACTTTGATTCTAGCCCCTTCAATTGGGGGCCGTCAATTGGCAACGTTGGCGATCCCGCCGAAGGCATCGATTTTGCGGAACGGTCTTGTCTGCCCGATCAAGGGTAATTTGCTTTTTGTGGCGGACGAGCACGGCAATCGGCCTATTCCGCCGGTGAGGCATGGCATCAAGAATCGGCCGGTGCACGACGATCGAAGAAAACACGTCCTATGGGGTTTTTCGATTTTCCGACCGGCAATGACGCTTCCGGTTAACCGCTACCGTTGGCAAAACTCGCCGAAGCATCGAAAGCTGCCCGACAGGGAGGGAACGCCGCGTTGTGGAGGGCAACTTCGATGCGACGGTCGTTGTTGTTGGTGGCGCTGGCGTTGGGCGCTTGCGGCGGATGCACGCACGTCCAATTGCGCAAAAACACCGTGAGGCAGGCGCTGACGGTGGCCGACATCCACCAGCAGCAGGTGCTCAACAATCTGGCGATGTTCGTCTATGATCCGAACTCGCTGCCGACCTTCTCGTACCCCAATCAAAGCGCTTCCAACGTCACCGACACGGGCAGCATCGACGGCAGCGGCGACATCACCCGCGCGCCGCTGGGCTTTCTCTGGCTGAGCAGCCTCGGCTCGATGTTCAGCGCTTCGCGGCAGGCGCAAGAAGCCTTCACACTCAACCCGGTCAACGACCCGCGGAAGCTGGAATTGATGCGCTGCGCCTACCAGAAGGCGCTGGGCGGTTGTTTTGGTACGCAAATGTCGGAGCACTGTCCCGATTGCCAGACGATCCAGAAGAAGTTTTACACCGGCGATCCCGACGGCGACATCGACGCCAAGGCCAACGGTATCGTGACCTCAAACTGCATCGATTCCAAAAGGTGCTGGTTCCACTACAGTTGCAAGAAATGCCTCCCCAAGTACACCTCGTGTCTGCCCGTAGGGCATCATTGCGGCGTGTACGTCTGGGTCGAACCCAACGGCCGCGATCAGCTCACCAGGCTGACGCTGACGATTCTCGACTACGCCTTGAACTCTCCGCCCGTTCCGATCACGAAGACGGTGACGTATTACATCGACGAATACGGCATTCCCACCACACAAGCGGCATCGGTCGGCGTGGTGAGCGCCAGCGTGCAATACGACGAAACCCCGGCCAGCCTGATGAACATGTCGCCTGCAGAAGAAGTACGGCTCGAGCAGGTGCTGAAAGCGCGGCTCTTGCAAGTCAGCCTTGCCTTGCGCGACGTCGAACAGCGGCTGAACCTCAAGCGCGCCCGTGCCGGCAGCGCGGCCGACGACAAAGACTCCGCGGCGGCACGGGGCAACCCCACACTCGGCGACGCTCGCCCTGGGCAGGCGGTGACCGATCCCGATTCCGCCCGCTTCGCCTCTTTGCTTGCCGAACAGGACTCGCTGCACGCCAAGCTGCGCTATCTTGCCGAGCAACTTCGCGTCCAGACGCTGAAACACCCCTACGTCGCCGCTGGCCCACCGCCTGCGGTTCCTTCGTCGATCTTGCCCTTCCAGCTTCAGCAGCGCGCACTGACGCCCGTGTTGACGTTCCCCTAATCGTGATTCTGGTAAGCGAGATCGCGCATGAAAGGTAATGCGGCGAACCACCGTCGTTGAGCGACTAGCCGCCATGCGAAAGCGTATGGGCGTTTGGCGAAGGGATGCCGCGTCCATGTCACGAGGCTCAATCAGGCGCCAAACGTGCTCGCCGGAACTGACAATTGTGCTTCTTGAAACGCTTGATTTGGCAGTTAGTCGCCGGTAGGATACGACCTAGACACACCTCATAAGCGCCGTTGTATGGGCCTGTCGCAAACGACCGCAAAAAGTGCAACTTCTACACAATGTACCGACCTCTGTCATGTTGACTATGAAAACGCACGGCCGTCGCGTCGCGCACGCGATCTTCGCGCTAATCAGTATTGCCGTCGCAAACATGCCCC
>DASSFG010000478.1:0-24396 GCA_035694685.1 Pirellulales bacterium | reverse complement strand
TAGGCATGACCTTTCGCAAGGTCAATCCCGCCGTCATCGTCCGCAGCAAAATCATGGCGGTCCAGGCCGGGCTGAGCGAGCAGATGGGCATTACCAGTCGCGCCCTCGAAGCTCACTACCTGGCCGGCGGCAACGTGCCGTTGGTCATTCGGGCGATCATCGCCGCACACAAGGCCAAGATCATCGACTTGGACTTTAAACAGGCCACCGCCATCGACCTGGCCGGACGAAACGTGCTGGAGGCCGTGCAAACCAGCGTGTATCCTAAAGTGATTGACTGTCCGGGGCGCAACTCGGGCCGTCAGACGCTTGACGCTGTGGCGAAAAACGGCATTCAGCTCAAGGTAAAGGCCCGCGTCACCGTGCGCGCCAACCTGCGGCAACTCATTGGCGGAGCGACGGAGGAGACCATTATCGCCCGCGTCGGCGAGGGAATCGTCAGCGCCATCGGTTCCTCGGAGTCGCACACCGAGGTCTTGGAAAACCCCGATCGCATTTCGAAGGCGGTGCTTGCCCGCCGGCTCGATTCGCAAACGGCTTTCGAGATCGTGTCGATCGATATTGCCGACATCGACGTTGGCGATAACATCGGCGCCCGTCTGCAAGCCGATCAGGCTGAGGCCGATACTCGCCGCGCCCGGGCCGAAGCCGAGGGCCAGCGGGCCATGGCGGTCTCGCGCGAGCAAGAGATGGTGGCCACAATTGAAGAGAGCCGTGCCCGAGTGGTCGAGGCCGAGGCCGAAGTGCCCAAGGCGATTGCCGAGGCGATTCAGAATGGAAAACTGGGCATTCTCGATTACTACAAACTTCGCAACGTCCAGGCCGATACCGACATGCGTATGGCCATTGCCGGCGGCAGCGTGCGCCAGCCCGCCAGGACGTCATCGCAATGACGCACTGCCTGCTGTTCCTGGCAATGGGCATGGACGACTGGCTGAAACTCATCGGCCTCGTCGTATTTGCTTTGATTTATGGGTTCAATTATCTGCTGGGTGCCCTCGGCAAAGGACAGCAGCGGCGGCCGCCACGACCCGAGCAGCGTGGACCGCGTCCGGCTGGACGCCCCGCGGCGCAAGACGAAGTGGCGGAGTTTCTGAAGCGGGCCTCCGAGAAGCGACCGCCCAAGCCCGCCGAGGCCCGGCCGCGGCGCGTGGCCACGGCTGAGATCATCGAGGCGCACGAGGTTGAAGAGGTGCGCTCCAGCGGCTTGTCGAAGAGCCTGCAGGCGCACGTCGATAACCGCGAGCTTAAGCAACGTGCGGCTCACCTCACGCACGTCGAACAGGCCGAAACCGCGTTTCAGGCCCATCTGCACGATCTGGACCACTCCGTCGGCCGCATTCACGAGGTCGCCGACACCGCGCCGCTGGCTCCCGGCGAACTCCCGCCCCCGACGGGCATCACACCGGCGCAAGAGATTCTGAGCTCGCTCTTAGCCGACCCACAAAACTTGAAGCAGGCAATCCTCTTGAACGAAATCATCCAACGCCCCGTGGAGAGATGGTAATGGCGGTCAGTCAAGTGTCGCCGGGCAAGACGAAGCTCGGCTGGATCGGCGTCGGCGTGATGGGCACGAGCATGTGCGGTCATCTGCTGGCCAAGGGTTTTTCGGTCACGATCTTTAACCGCAGCCGCGGCCGGGCCGAATCTCTGCTGGCCAAAGGCGCCCAATGGGCCGATTCGCCTAAGGCGGTCGCCGAGGCGTCGGACGTGGTTTTTACCATCGTCGGTTACCCCGCCGACGTCCGCCAGGTTGTCTTGGGGCCGCAAGGCACGCTGGCCGGCAGCAAGCCGGGCGGCATTCTGGTCGACATGACCACCAGCGAACCGGCCCTGGCGCAAGAGATTGCCGCGGAAGCCAAGAAGCGAGGCGTACACAGCGTCGATGCGCCGGTATCGGGCGGCGACATCGGCGCACGCGAAGCCCGGCTATCGATCATGATCGGCGGCGAGAAGGAAGTCGTCGAGGCCCTCAATCCCTGTTGGGAAGCGATGGGCAAGACGATCGTTCATCAGGGTCCGCCCGGCGCCGGCCAGCACACGAAGATGGTCAACCAGATTCTTATCGCCACGAACATGATCGGCGTCTGTGAGGCGTTGCTCTACGGCCACCGTGCGGGACTCGATTTGAAAACGGTGCTGCAGTCGGTGTCGTCCGGCGCGGCCGGAAGCTGGTCGCTATCAAACCTCGGTCCGCGAATCATTGACAACAACTTCGACCCCGGCTTTTTCGTCGAGCATTTCATCAAGGACATGGGCATCGCCTTAACCGAAGCGCGCCGGATGAATCTGTCGTTGCCCGGTCTCGCCCTGGCCAACCAGCTCTACATTGCGCTCGCCGCTCAAGGCCATCAGCGCGACGGCACCCAGGCACTGCACCTGGCGCTGGCCTCGCTCTCGGGCATCGACTGGAGAAACCGCTAGCGCTTTGGAGTGCGGCGATTTATCGCCGCTTTCACTCGCGGCGGAGCCGCTTTCTTTCCGTTAGCCTCGCTCGCCCTTACACCACCGCCGCCATTCCCCGCGGCTGCACCGGCGAAATAAACCCAGCGGGCTTGAGCGCGAGAAGCGAGCCGTGGCCGGAGTGCAGAACCTTTTCGGCGGTATTGCCAATCAATAAACCGGTGACGCCGCCTCGGCCCACAGTTCCCATTACGGTCAAATCGGCCTCGACACGCCGCGAGACGGCCAGAATGCGCTTCCACGCCTCACCGCGCTCCACGATGTAGGTTGGTTGCACCGATATCTGTGTTCCGACGAATTCGTGCATGCGGTCCAGCGTCTCGCGCCGCTCGATTCGCCGCCGCGTGCGCGCATCGAAATCGGTTTCGTCACCGAGAATATCCAACGCATACTCGTGGGTGCCGCTCAGCACATGAAGTACGTGCAACGCGGCGCCGGCCCGCGCCGCCAGTTCGCCCGCCATCTGCAACGACTGTCGGCTGATCTCGGAAAAATCGACCGGCGCCAGCACGGAAGCCAAGCCCTGTTGAGCGCCTTGCTTCACCGTCCACACCGGGCAGGGACATTTGCGAATTAACCGCGTGGCCGTGCTGCCGATCAGAAATCGCGACACGGCCGACAGTCCGCGCGTGCCGACCACGACCAGGTCGAAATCTTCCTCTTCGACGGTGTGAATCAGCTCGATGAAGGGAGTTCCCCAGAGCGTCCGATAGCTGAAGTTGACTCCACTGGCGCGATAAGGCGCGATCGTTTCGCTCAGCCGTTTGTCGGCGCTGTGGTGCAGCCGCTGCTCGATCTCCTGGGCGTTGCTCGCAACGTACCAGGGATTGCTTGAAAAGGTGGCCATGGTGTCCTGAGTCAGCGGAATGGCATGGGCGACGGTGATTTCGCCGCCTGTTTGTCGGGCGAGCCAAACGGCCTGCGCCAGCGCCGAGGCAGCACTGTCTGAAAAATCTCTGGCCACGAGGATCTTCTGAAAGAGCGGGGTATCGTACATGGGAATGGTCCTTAATTGATGTGTGACAGCGGAAAGTCGCTGGCGTCCAGCCAGTCTTCGAGGGCCGACCAGCGTTGTTCTTCTTCGGCGGCGTCGGTCCTGTCAGGCGATTGCTTGCCGGTAGGCGCGGCCCGTAGCCGGATGTTTTCTGCCCGCAGCGGCGGGCTTCCAATCTCCGCGCCGCAGCGATAGCCCGTCGAGGAATGGGCGTCGAGCGTAAAAGTCTTGACGATCAATCGCTGCGCGAGCACGTAGGAGCGGAACAACATCAGCGCCGGCACGACGTGGTTGAACCAATCTTCCGGTGTCGACGGTTCGTTGCCGGTGGCCAACGCCGGGTAGCGGAACGTCGTCGTATCGAGCGACTCACAGCCGAATCGCTCGAAGACCGAACTTAATTCAGCCTGCTCGTGCGCCGTCGTCTGCTCCAGCTTGAACGACAAGGTAACCGGCATGGAAGCTTAACTCCTCGACCTCGACTGAACCGCAATCCCGCCTTCGCGGCCTGGTTCAATAAAAGGCAAAGGGTATGCCTTATTGCCAGGCCGCAACGGGAAACGCGCGTTACTCAGGTTTTTGGGCATATCGTCTTCTCAACGCCGCGTTCCAGGCCGGGGTGACTGTGCGGAACGTGTCTACGATGTGCGATCGGGCGCGCCGTAGGGTGGGACAAGCGAGCGGAGCGAGCGACGGCCCACCATAGGCAAAAGGCGGAAGGATGACGTCGTAGTAACCGCCGCTACCCTGGCATTAACCGAGAAAAAAACGTTGGCCATGATGTGGTAGATGGTGGGCCTCACAGGCCTCACAGGCATCGCTGGACGATTGACTGGCTAACACGTGGTTGCCGCAGGAAACTCTTCCCGTCGAGCGGAACAAAACCGACATAATCTCGCACCTGCGTATTAGTCCGAAAATCGGCTATGTCGCGCAGGCCAGTCCCACCGTATGCCAGAGGACGCCGCCGCCCCTTTCCCTGACAAAACTGACCAGTCAGAATGGAGCCTTTGACATCAACAGGCCCGAAATCACTGATGCCCCACCTTGAGCTGAACATGCTGCGAATCGATACGCGGCGCGATGACTTTCGCGCGGCGCTGGCCGATTTGCGCGAGCGGCTGAGCCCACGCGGCAATGTCGTGAGCGAAGCGGGTAAGCAGAAAACGCTGGAGGTTTTTGGCGAGCCACTTTCGCCGGTCGAAGTGGCCGAACGAATCTGCAATGACGTGCGCGGGCGTGGGCTGGCCGCCGTGCTCGACTACACGGCGCGCCTCGACCGTGCGGAGCTTTCTGCTGACACTCTGCGCGTGCCAGAAACTGACCTGCGCAGAGCACACGAAGAAGTCTCGCCCGACTTTCTGGCCACCGTGCGGCGCGTGCGACAGAACGTGCTCGACTTTCAACGAGCCATTCTGCACCGCGACGTGCGGCTCGATCGGCCATACGGCGGCTATCTCCGGCAGCGTTACCTGCCTTTGAAACGAGTTGGAATCTGTGTGCCGGGGGGCGCCGCGGCCTATCCTTCGACCGTATTGATGACCGCCGTTCCGGCTCAAGCCGCCGGAGTCGAGGAAATTGCCATCGTCGCGCCGCCAACCAGGTTCGGCGCCTACAACCGGGAGTTGCTGGCCACCTGTCAGGAGCTCGGCATACGCGAGGTGTATCGGCTGGGGGGCGCTCAGGCGATTGCCGCTTTGGCCTATGGCGTCGAGGGCATTGCGCGCGTCGACAAGATCGTGGGGCCAGGCAATTTGTTTGTGGCCTTGGCCAAAAAGCACGTCTACGGCGAGGTCGATATCGACTCGATTGCCGGCCCGAGCGAGGTGGTGGTCATTGCCGACGAAACGACGCGGGCCGATTATACTGCGGCCGACCTGATCGCCCAGGCCGAACATGCTCCCGGCGCCAGTGTCCTGGTTACTTGGAGCGCCGGCGTGTTAGAAAAAACGGCCGTCGAACTGGCCGCACAGCTTGGCACCCTTGCTCGCGGCGAGCTGGCACGGCAGTGCCTGGAAGATTTTGGCGCCCTGGTTCTTTGCCGCGATGCCGATGAAGCCTGCCGCCTGGCGGATGAGATTGCACCCGAACACCTGCACCTGGCTGTGGAGAACGCAGAAGAACTACTGGCCAAGATTCCGCACGCCGGAGCGGCCTTCTTGGGCAACTTTAGTCCGGTGGCCGTGGGTGACTACGTGGCGGGCCCATCTCACGTACTGCCGACCGGCGGAACTGCCCGTTGGGCCAGCGGTCTTTGCGCCAACGATTTCCTGCGGCGCACCGGCATTATCCACTGCAGCGCCGCCGGCCTCGCCGCACTCGCCCCCGACGTCCGCGCTTTGGCCGACGCCGAAGGACTGACAGCACATCGCGCAAGTGTGGATATTAGGTCTTAATGTCTTACTTCCGTCCTACGATCGATGCGATGAGCGGCTATGTGCCGGGCGAACAGCCCCAGGCCGGCAAGTTCATCAAGCTGAATACGAATGAAAACCCTTACCCGGCCTCGCCGGCGGTCAAGCGGGCGATTCTCGCGGCACTGGAGGGCGGGCTGCAGCGGTACCCCGATCCCGTGGCCACCGCCTTTAGGCAACGGGCCGCCGAGTTGTTCGACCTCGAGCCGGATTGGGTGCTGTGCGGCAACGGCAGCGACGAGATTCTGACCATCGTCACACGGGCCTTTGTCGGCGAAGGGCAACTGCTCCGGTTGCCTTACCCCAGCTACATTCTTTACAAGTCGCTGGCCCAGATTCAGGGCGCTCATAGCGAGGAGATTTGCTTCGCACGCGACTGGACGCTGACCGACGAATTCGCCGCAGCCGCTCCCGATTTGCGATTGGCGTTCTTGCCGAACCCGAACAGCCCCTCGGGCACGCTTGTGCCGCCCGATCGGATATTGGAACTGGCCGAGCGACTGCCTTGCCCCCTGCTGGTCGACGAGGCGTACGTCGACTTTGCCGACCAGAACTGCATGAGCCTGGTGAAGCATAGCGATAAGATCCTGGTCTCGCGGTCACTCAGCAAATCGTACGCGCTGGCGGGCTTGCGGTTTGGTTTCTTAGTGGCTCAGCCGCACGTCATCGCCGGACTGGTGAAGGTGAAAGATTCGTACAACTGCGACGCCTTGAGCATGGCGGCGGCCACGGCGGCCATCGACGATCAAGCCTGGCTGGCCGAAAACCGGGCCAAGATCGTCGCCACGCGCAACCGCTTAACGGCGGGCATGCGCGAGCTCGGCTTCAAACCTGTGCCGTCGCAAGCGAATTTTGTCTGGTGCCCTCATCCCCAACTGCCTGTCAAGCCGATGTACGAGCAACTCAAGGTCAACCGCGTGCTTGTCCGCTATATGAACTATGCGGGTTGGGGCGACGGATTGCGAATTTCCGTCGGCAGCGACGAACAGATCGATGCCTGCTTGGGATTATTGAAGGGTATAATCTAAAGTCGGCGGGCCATCATCCGTAGCGTGGAACTCCCGCACGTAAGATGGCTCGTTTTTGATGGCTCGATAAGCCGTCAAGTTTATGCTGAATTTGTTCCGTTTCGCCAGCCGCGTAGCGGCGACAGAGTTTAGCCGTGGGCGCAAGCCCACGGTTGAGTTGCGGTAGGCTAGGCAAGCCGCGTAGCGGCGACAGAAGTTGCACCAGGCGCTCTGTCGCCGCTACGCGGCTGCGCCGATCGTTGGCGTTTCGTTCCGTGGGCTTGTGCCCACGGCTAAACTCTGCCGTCCCTACGGGACTGGGGAACGCAACCGCTTCGCCGCGGTGTCAAAGAGGGGCAGGCCCCGTCGTGGCGGCTCGCAGGCCCCGTCGTGGCGGCTCCGCTCGCTTGTCCCACCCTACACGAAAGCAACCAGATTATGTCGCGCACCGCTCGCATTGAACGCAAAACCGCTGAAACGGAGATCGTCGTCACGCTCGATCTCGACGGTACGGGCAAGGCCCAATTGAACACCGGCGTCGGCTTTTTCGACCACATGCTCACGTTGCTGGCCAAGCACGCGTCCCTCGACCTGACCGTTGAAGCAAAGGGCGATTTGCACGTCGATCAGCACCACACCGTCGAAGACGTCGGTATCGGTCTCGGTCAAGCATTGCGTCAGGCGTTGGGCGACAAGTCGGGCATCCGGCGTTACGGCCACTTCACCTTGCCGATGGAAGAAACGCTGGCGACGGTGGCAGTCGACCTGAGCGGACGTTACTACCTGGTCTTCCAGGCCCAGATTCCGGCGGCCAAGATCGGCGATTTCGATAGCGAACTGGTCGAAGATTTCTGGCAGGCGCTGGCGGCCAACGCACAGTGCAACCTGCACGTGTTGGTCCATTACGGACGCAACAGCCACCACATCAGCGAAGCGATTTTCAAGTGCGCCGCCCGGGCCTTGCGCATGGCGATCGAGATCGATCCCCGCGCGCAAGGCGTTCCCAGCACGAAGGGAACGCTCGTATAGAGTGGGACAAGCGAGCGGAGCGAGCGCCGGCCCACCGAAGACATTTCACCACACGTCGCCCCATTCCTCTCCGCCTGCGGCGTATAGTTCGGCTAACCGTGCGGGAATTTCATCATAATCGTCCAGCCAAAGAGGAGCTGCGCCGAGGCTCGCCAGCGATCGTTCAGTAAGTTCGTCGACCTCGGTGGAATCGCTTCTTCGCAGCATGGCAAAGTGGCGAACGCTCCTTGCTTGCGCCTCTTCGCGCGAACGGCCTTCCTCAAGATCGCCCAGGATGCGCTCCTTTGTCGAATAGTGCAGCAGACGGCGGACGTTGTCATCGCGCATGGACATACCTAGGAACAGACAGGGATACTCGCGCAGCAAGAAGAGAAAAGTATAAGTGAACAGCCCAGTGGTGCTATTGAAAAAGTCATAGTATTCGTGCTCGGTAATGGTCAGCCTGGTCGTCTCGGTCGTGGCGTCGTTGAATTGGTCGCTGTTGAAAACCAAATAGCCGTGTACCTGATAGAGGTTGATGCGGTCGGGCGCCGGTTCGGCCGAGGCACGTTCGATCGTCCGGAAAACGCGTCCTCCGAAGCGCAACATGTCGTACGCGCGTAGAATGCAATCGAGATTGAAGTTCATGGCGGCATGGATGCGCCGGTTGCAGGCGAAGGCGTCGCCGCGGCGCGTGGCACAGAGGGTGGCAATGGACCGCAAGGTCGGGCTTTGCTGTTGCACATACTGCACAAAGTCGGCTTGCCTGTCGGCTGCGCCCTGAGGAAAGAAGGGGAAATCGCGGTACAGCTCTTCGCGCACCAGATCGTTGAAGCCATCGGGCTCGTGGCAGCTCGCCTTGAGAATGCTGGTAATGGCCTGAAAGCTGTAGCCCGAGTTGAGCAACATTTGAAACGTCTGTCCGCCTTTCGCACCCAAGCAGCGGGAGGCCAGTCGTGCCAGCAACTCTTCCCAGCCGGGTATCTTGCAGCCAATGGAAAGGCCGGCACCAAGGGCCAGCACCACGCCTTGCTCGTGATACGCTTGAAAAAGCTTTTGCCAGTGATCAGCAGATGCCACGCGGCAGTTTCTCTTGACAAAAAGGCGCGAACGACCAGTGCTTTGTCAGGCATTAAATTTGGCGTTGGCTGTCCCATCGACAGATGCTCACCCCAAACCACCCTGACAAAGCACTACCTCCATGACATCGCAAATCGCAAGCCGACTCGGGCATGAAGATTGCCCAGCAGTAGTATACTTAAGAACCAGGAGGTCCAGTCGATGAGACGATTCGCGATCTTAGCCGCGATAGCGCTGTTTGCGGGCTGCCACTACAACGAATATGTCAACAAAGAGACGGGCATGCGCGACACCGCGAGGGAAGACATTCCCACCCAGCGCACCGCCGCCCCGCAAGGTCAGACAATGCAAGAGACGAACGACGCCCAGAAGCAGTAAGGCGGACGGGCAGTGACCGCTGTAGGGTGGGGCAAGCTCGCTTTGGCGAGCGCCGGCCCACCGCGGAAAAAAGGCAGAGGGACGAAGGCAGAAGGCAAAAGTTTTCTGCCTTCTGCCTTCTGCCTTTATCGCTACCGCACCGCTGTGAGCTTTTGAGCGCAGTCGATGCAGTAGGGCGTATGCGGCAGCGCTTCGAGGCGCGCTTCGGCGATCTGCCCGCCACATTCCTGGCATTCGCCGTAGGTGCCTTCCTCGAAACGACTCAACGCCGCGCGGATGTCTTCGAGCAAACCTTCTTCCGTGTGAATGACTTCCAGGTCGCTATCCATCCCCTCGCTGTCGCGATCGGCATTATGGGTGGGCACGTGCGACAGGTCACCGCCGCCGTTTGCCTTTTGAGGTACCGCTTCGATCAGCCGGTTGACCTCACCGCTCAGGCGGTCCCGAATTTCGATCAACGACTGCTTGCACTTCTCCAAGGCTGCTTTACGCATGGAATGATTCTCCAGTTGATTTGCCGTCGCCAGCAAATAGTTGTTGAAAGTAAGAGCCAATTTGACCGGCTGCACGCTCGCAATTGTCGTGCCACAATTAAGTCTACCACTTCCTGCACAAAATGCACGCACTCCGTCGCTGTTCAAATTATGCTGGCATTGGGCTTGCTCATTGGGCCATGCCCGCTCGTGGCGTTTTCAGTTTTCTTTAGAAAACGAGCATGTCGATGGTGCGAAACACGACCCGCCGGTTTGCCTGTCTGGCAGTTTGCTTCTTCACGTTTGCGGAGACGTCAGAATGCTTCGCCCAAGCCAAAGGCCGGTCTCGCTCGGCGGGTATTCACTGGACGTTGCGCGATATCGACGTGCAAACCCTTCACGCGCGATTAAAGCGGTTCGGCGTCGAACTGCCGGTGCCGGCCAGCGGGCGGGTCACCGTGCGGCTTTCGCTCAACGCCCCTTGGCGGTCGATCTTGCGTCCCGGCGCCTATGAAGTCGACGGTGACCTAAGTTCCGCGGCGCTCACGGTTGCCGGAATCGCGCTGGAAAAGCTCACGGTCCACCTTGCCTACCACGAGGGCGAGCTGGAATTGACGAAGATGAGCTTCGTTTTGCCCGGTAAGGCCGGAACCGACGGCTCCATCACCGGACAAGCGCGGATGAAGGTCAGTCCGCCCGGCGACCTCAACGCGGAGCTTACGCTCGACGGTTTGCCGTTGGCCACTCTCGCCGGGGCGGCGCCCGGTTTGGCAGACCAGGTTAGCGGAACCGTCTCGGGGCAATTTAGCGGAAGTGCGCCGGCCGAACGTCTGCGCGACCTGACCGCGTGGCAGGCTCAGGGCAAGTTGACGGCTGCAGACTTGAAAGCGTTCGGCCTGCCGGCGGTGCAGGCCACAACCAACCTTCAGTTATCGCGAGGCCAGGCATCGCTTACCAGTTTGACGGCACAATTCGAGGGCGCCCGCATTACTGCCGGCGGGCAACTGGCGCTGGCGGCGCCTTACGAGTTCAACTCTCGTCTGCGCGTGGCCATGCCCAGCCTCGATTGGCTCAACAAGCTGGAGGCTGACTTTCGCCCGCCGATGTCGGTTGCCGGCAACTTCGCTCTTTCTGCCGACGCGAGCGGCCAGCTTACGCCCAGGCGTGTCCGCGTGCGAGGAACGTTTGAGGGCCGCGAACTGAAGGCGGAAGACGTGGTGATTGACCGCCTCGTCGTGCCTTACGACGGCACGCTCGACCGCATCCGAGTCAACAACTTGCGCATCGAGCTGTACGGTGGCCGGATCACCGCCAACTTGAGCTTGCCGACAAAAGGCGATGGCAAGGTCGGCGCCGGGGTGCGGGTCGACAACGTCGATCTGGCGCATGCTGCGTCCGACGCGCTCAAGCAAAAGCAAAGCTGGCGCGGCTCGGCGTCGGGCCTGCTGCAATTTCGAGTTCCCGCCACGAAGCTTTTCGATACGACCGCTTGGAGCGGCCAAGGCCAATTGACCTTTGGTCGCGGCAATCTCTTTGGCATCGACGTTGCGCGCATCGCCGCGAACGTTGGTGTGGCCGACGGGCGGCTGACCGTCAGCAACCTTGCGCTCGACTCAGCCATTGCCCAGGTGACCGGCAGCTTGAACGCCAACCTGACCACACCCTTTGGCTTTGGCACGGCGCTGCGCCTTGAGAACGTCGATTTCGCGCAGTTGAACCGTTTGCCCGAGGAATTGCGGCCGCCCGTGACAGTGGCCGGACGCGCCGGAGTGTCCCTAAGAGCGCAAGGCACCTTACAGCCACTGAGCGTTACGGCCCGCGGCGGCGTGGCCACGCGCCGCCTCAGCGCCGCGGGCTTGGCAATCGACAGCTTGAACTTCAACTATCGACTTTCGGAGAAACAAATCAGCTTGTCGCAGATGGCCGGTGCCCTTTATGGCGGCAGCTTCGGCGGCTCGGCAACGTTGCCGCTCGGCGATGCCGGTCACTCACAAGCTGACCTGTCCTGGCGGCAGGTCGACATCGGGCGGATGTTGGGCGCCATCGACGCAGCGGCCCTGCAGGGAATACGCAGCCGGGGAACCACCAGTGGACGAATCACGGCACAAGCTGACGGCAACCCACGTCAGCCGGCCAACTGGCAGGCAACGGCCGCTGTCAATCTGGCCGGCCTGCAAATTGACCGCGCAACGTTGGGCCGTGCCACAATCGAGGCCAGCCTGGCCAAGCAAGTGCTGACGGTTTCGCGCATCGCCAGCGAGGGCGGCTCGATGCGCGTCAGCGGTTCGGCGACCGTCGGGCTGGCCTCTCCGCACGAGTTTGGCCTGAAAGTAAACGTCGCGAATGCCGATCTGTCGATCGCCAACGGCCTACCGGCGAAGTTGCGTCTGCCGGCGACCGTCGGTGGTACGGTAAACCTTTCGGCCGATTTGAAGGGACGCCTCGATCCCGTGCGCATCGAGGGTGACGGAAAGTTCAGCGCCCGCAACGTGACGGTCGATCGCGCGCGGATCGATTCGCTCAGTTTCACCTTTTCAGACGACAACGACCTGCTGGCGGTGAGCGATCTGGCCGTCGTCGCCTACCGCGGCCGTCTCGACGGCAGCGTTAAACTTCCCTTGGCGCAGGACGCCGCTGGCGCGATTGACGTGCGTTGGCGACAAATCAACCTTGGCCGCATGCTGACCGACTTGCGCAGCGTGGCCCTGCAATCCACCTCGCAAAACCAAACTCTGCCGAAACCGCTGCTCGAAGCACTCGCCGAAACGCCCCTGGAAGGTTGGACTTGGGGCGCCATTTCGGTGCAGACTCCGGCAGGAAAACTTCTCGATCCCGCCGCTTGGACCGGTAACGTCGATGTTTCGCTGGCGGCGCTGCGGCTCTTCGGTTGGACAGGCAAGCAGGCTTTTATCCGGGGCAAAATCGCCCATGGCCGCGCCGAGCTGAACCGTCTGGCGTTTGATTTCGACGGCACCCGAATCCGCGGCGAGGCCGGTTTGGCCCTGGCTAAGCCTTATGACTTCGAATCGAAGTTCTCCCTCGACAACCTACAGCTTGCCGACTTCAACGAACTGCCGAAGGCCATCCAACTGCCGGTCAAGGTGTCAGGCGCCGTCAGCGTTTCGATGGAGGCCCAAGGGACTTTGCAACCGCTCGAAGTGACCGGCAACGGATCGGTTACCGGCGACCAACTCCGGGCTGACGGCGCGCAAGTCGATCGGCTGGCCATCCGCTTGAGCGCCGAAAAAAACCGCCTCAAGCTCTCGAGCTTTGAGGCGGATCTCTACGGCGGACAGATTCACGGCGAGGCCGCCATTGCGCTAAAAGGCGATGAAGCCGGTCAAGTCGATTTCAATTGGCAGGATATCAATCTGGGGAAGTTCGCGACCGACGTGGCGAAATTGCCTGCGGCCGTGACGGGCACGGTGGCCGGCAAAATTCACGTGGGAATACCGGCCAATAAGTTGGCCGATTTTCTCGCCTGGACGGTCGACGCTTCGTTCGATACGTCTCCGCTCGTTACCCGCTCGCAGAGACTAGGCGAGCTGCACGGTCGCTTGATCTTCGAACGTGGCCTGCTCGATTATCGCCTTGACGGCGAGCTGCTCCGCGGCAGTGTGGAACTAGTGGGACGTTGGCAAACCAATCCGCATCCGGGAGCAGCCGCCCTCAACGAGGGAAGCTTCGATTTGAACGGCGCTCAGCTCGACGCGCTGACACCGCTGGTGGGCGGACGGGGCAACCTTAGTTCGCTGACCGGCGGAGTACGTGCTCACGTCAAATACCGCCACGCCGAGAAGACAGGGCTGCCCGAGGGATCGGGCAACCTGGCCCTCGACGACGTACGGCTGAACGGTGGCGACTTATTGGACGCTTTGCGCGGGACCGTTCGCGTCAGCGGCGATCGCATTGAGATCGTCAGCGCCAATGCGGCTTTAGCCGGCGGTTCACTGACGCTCTCGGGCGTCGTCTTTTTCAATCCTAACTGTCGTGGATCGCTCCGAATCACCGTGAGCGGCGCCGATGCGCGGCAATTACTGGCGCCAATGCCGCAGCTCGCTTCAAAGCTGCGCGGCGTCGTCGATGCCCAGCTCGATAGCTTTTTCGGTGGCGGCCGGCCGCTGGTCGTCACCGGTACGATCGGCATGCCGCGGGGCCGTGCCGCGGGCCTCGAATTCAACGCGGTCCGTGTGCCCGTCAACGGCAGCATCGACCTTGTCAGTCGGCGCGGCGCCTTCCAACTTCATGGCCTGACCGGCCAAGTCGCGCACGGTCGCATCACCGGCGATTTCGACGCGACGCTCGGCAACGGCTTCGGGCTGAACGGACATGGCAAGCTCGCCGGCATCGACCTCCGCACGCTGATGTCGCAAAGCGGCTCCGTCAGCCGACTGGCGAGCGGCAAAGTCACCGGCAGCTATACGCTCGCCGGACGAAACATCCGCACGGTGAACGACTTGACGGGCAAGCTCGACGCCACGTTGCAGGACACCCAGGCCATGTCGCTGCCGATTTTTCAGCAAGTGCTGCCGTATTTGACGGGCGGAGTCTCAGGATCGACCACTTTTGACGACGGCACCGTGAGAGCTTCGCTTTCGCGCGGCGTGGTCCGCGTCGAACGGGTGTCGTTGTCGAGCGGCAGCGTACAGCTTTACGGCCAGGGAAACGTCACGCTGGCTGGACGGCTCAACCTGAACGTTACCGTCAAAACAGGAGAGCTCAACGGCACTCGTCGCGCGATTGCCCTGCTGGCATCGCGGGTATTGTTGGTGGCGGCGCCGCCAGTCGGTCTGCTGGTCAACATCACGCAGTTCCTCTCCAACCAGGTCGTCAATCTCGAAGTGACCGGCACCGTCCGCTCGCCCACCATCCGCATCCGCCCCCTCCAGCTTCTCGGCCAGGAAGCAGCCCAGTTCTTCCTGATCCAAGCAGTGCCATAGCACACCCAACTCGTTTAACCGGCGGGCCAACGGCCCCCGCGAGCGTAACCTTCGCACTCGCGAACGGACGACGGCAACGTAGGTCAGGCTTTCTAGCCTGACGGCCCTGGGGAACCGCTTTGTCAGGCAGGAAAGCCTGACCTACGGGGTGCTGCAACGGCAAAGCTGGCTCAGTCGGTTTTGACTTTTGTGCATTTTGACTTGATCGACTCGCGCGGGGGCCGCTGGCCCGCCGGTTAAACGAGTCGTTCGGGGAGAATTACTTATGGCGCGCTGCCGCCTTCCGTTCACGCCGGCGCCGCCGCCGCGCCGAAGACCGTGCTAGCGCATCGAACGGATGCTCGGCGCTTGAAATTTTACTTCGCCGGCGGCGGCCAACGCCGACGGCTCAAGGAAGACCATTCCGAACGAACATGGCCGTTCGCCCGGAATCCAGCCGAGGACCGGCCGATGCACCTGACAACTTCTTCCCGCGTCTCGCGCCGTTTGGGATTGCTGCTGGCCGCCCTGTCACTCACGGGCTGCTCATCAGGCTTTACGCTGTTTCCCTCGGGCAATTTCCTGCTCCGCTCGACGAAGGAATTGAGCCGCAAAGTACCGGCGAACGCGGTGGTGCCGCGCGAGCTCGATAAAACGGTATTGTCGGCCTATATCTTACAGCCCGGCGACGTATTGCTGGTCGAACCGGTGCAGCTCGACTCGCCGCTCCGGTTTCCGGCCGACCAGACGGTGTTGCCCGACGGCAGCATCGACCTGGGCCGCTTTGGTCGCTTGATCGTTGCCGGCCGAACGCTGGAGCAGATCGAGAGCGACGTGACGGCCGCGGTCAAGGCACTGGAGAAAGAAGGTGGCGCCGTCAACGTGCGGCTGGTCGATCCGCAAAGCGCCGTTTACTACGTGCTGGGCGAGGTCAGTTCGCCCGGTTCCTATCCGTTCATCGGGCGCGAAACCGTGCTCGACGCGATTCTGGCGGCCGGTGGGCTGACCGATAAAGCATCGCCCTGCAACATCATTCTCAGCCGTCCCAGCACGCCTTGCGGTTGCCGCACGGTAATTCCGATCTGCTACAACAACATCGTGCAGCAAGGCGACACGACGACCAACTACCAGGTGATGCCTGGCGATCGCATCTTTGTCGCCACGCGCACGCTGTGGGAAACGCTGTTTCCGGTTTATAACTGTCACGACTGCCCGAACTGCCGCGGCAAGCAATGCCCCTGTCCCGCCGCCTGCGGCGCCGCCACTTCGCCCACCACGACCTATTCGGTTCCCAACACGGTCGCCGCGCCGGAGGAAGTCATCCCCACGGAAGTGCTTCCGTAGCCGATACTTTTGTGGCGCGAGCTACCGAGGGAGGGTGGGACAAGCGTGCGCGAAATCAGTGTACCACTCGATCCGACGTTGATGCTGATTTTGATCCGAGCGATGCGTCAGTCGCGAAGCGACGAAAGAGTTTAGCCGTGGGCGCAAGCCCACGGTGGACCTCATCGAGATCTGTCAAAGCCGCGTAGCGGCGACAGAGGTTGCGCCTGGATTTCTGTCGCCGCTGTGTGGCTTTGTATCTCCTCGGCATCGGTCCCGTGGGCTTACGCCCACGGCTAAGGTCTGCCGCCGCTACGCGGCCCTATCCTTCGGTCCTCTGCGAACAGAAAACAAGTTCGTTGCCGAACGGATCATCAATATTCATGTCCGTATTTCTTCCCTGATGCCGTGGATCCACGACGCAGGGTTTCGCATAGCCTGCTCCTTTTGCGATCAGATAGTCACAATAATTCTGTAATCCCAAAACAGGAATATTGACCTGTGATATAGGTGCGTCTTCCCCGGCATGCCCGTTAGGGTGAATGATGGCATCTCCCAGATGGATCTGCATGTACAGAGGCGCCGTTGGGTTGAATCGACACTCCCAATCCACTTCAAATCCCAAATAGTCCAGATAGAACGCCTTAGCCTTGGCTTCATCGAGCATTCGCAAGACTGGGATTGAAGATCTGATCTCGAACCCGCGCTGCGACTCTTCACTCGCTTCAGGCATAGCGATTTACCTCAATGCAAGATCCTCACGGACATGCCCCAACAAGCTAACATGACGTAGGCACGGTCCGTTGCTCAGATCACGCGGTCAGCAATGCCCATTCCACTTCCGATTGTTGGCCGTGTCAACGGTATGGGCGCACGACACCGGCGACTTCCGGCACATCGCTGGCCTGCAGCTCGTCAATTGGCTCGTACCCTGATGTGCGAGGTATCGTCAACTCGACCGACCGTGACGAGGCGACTCCGGAACCCTCGGGTGACGTCGTCGACGGTTGCTCGATTCAAAAGTAGCCCCAGCCCGTTGTTGGGTACTGATCCATGAGGTATTTGTCCCAATCCAATTTTTCGTGGAATCCGTGGCGCTGGTCGAACGATTCGTCGTTGTCGTCCGATCCTGCGTTGTCGATCAACATTCCCGGGTTCGAACTTAGCAGCGCCAGAAGGGCGCGACGACAATGATCGACCTCGCTTTCTCGCACAAAGATTTTCGCGCCATCGTCGAGCGGCAACGTGGCCGCAGGGTGAGACGGAGGCTTCCACTCGCCGCCTCCAAGGTACTGTGGATAGTAGAAATGCAACACCTTAAGCCGGTTGAGCGACACCAACGACTCCAGGAACTGCGCCGACGGCTGAATGGGGCCAATCGCTAGCTCCTCGAGCGACTGCAGCGACACGAGCTCAGTGAGGGCCGTGTCGTCAGCGAAGTAGCTGTCGGTAAGGTCCAGCGCTGTCAACCTCGGGAGCGCCGCAAGGCGCCGAATATCATCAGTGTACACCAGCGACCAATGGAAACCGATGGCTTCCAATCGCGGAAGAACCGGCAATCCCGCCAGTGCGGCCCATTTGTCGGAACTCCCCAGGGGCTTCATGCGTTCTTCCTGTAGATCGACTAGCGAGTAATTGGGGTGCAGTTGGAGCGCCTTTAGACGCTTCAAATTGGCGATGCGGCCAAGACGATCGCTGGTGATCGCCACGCCGTCCAGGCGCAGCACCTCGAGCCGTTGGAGTTTCGCGATCGCGCCCACCAGCTCGTCCACACTACGTTCATCATGCTGGTCATGCCAAGCAGCGACGCGGACGTTGCGTAGGCGCCGCATCTCGCCCAGCGCCGCCGCGCTGTCCGTGGTCCAATCGGCACCAGGAACCACTAGCCGCGAAAGATTGGGCAATTGAGTCAATCGTTGGAGAACCTCTGCGTCCGGTTCCCACAAGGACGCACCGACTACGCGCCGGCGGATACGATCGTCGAGGACGAGTCCCAGCCACTGCGGCCCCCAACGCTCGAAATCGAAGTCAACGCTAAGTTCTTCGTCCTCGAGGTCGGCGAGGAATGCGTCCTGCGCGTCGGCGCGATGGCGCAGGGCGGCGCACCACGCGAAGAACGCCGCCAAGAGCCCCACGGCCGCGATCATCGTCCGCAGGCTGAAGTGCCACCGAAGGGGATGACGGCGCAGGAGCCATTCGCAGGGAATCCCGGCAACGGCTGACATCACCAGCAGCACCGCCAGATTGCCGGCTAGCGCGAGTAAGCTGTAGCGCAGCAAGTGCCAGGCGGGCGCTGTTCCAACGGCATTACGGTCGTAACTTCGCCGACACCAAGTCAACGGCCAACCGTAGTCGACTTCCATAGCACATGGGAACCGCGAGGGGTGGCTGGGCTGGCGCGGGCAGCAATTGGCCAGTAACGTCGGCACAGCGACGGCGAGGCCCACGAGCAGCGTCACGATCCGCGGGCGATAACGCGCGAGGACGCGGAGTCGGACGACATGGCCTCGTGGCCTCCGCCGCTCCAAACTTCGACCGTTATGCTGCTGACTACGAGGGATCATGGCGACACGGAGCGGGAGATGCCAGCTAGCAGCGAGCGTAACGCATCGGGCCCTGCTGTGTCAAAGTGCTCTGCGCCAGCCAGGCCTTGCACTTGTTGAGCGACGCTCAAAATACCGCGTCGACGGTTCGGCGCGAAACGGCTCTCAGTAGGACCGTGCGAAATTTCCATCCGGGTGGCGCGTTGGATCGTACGTCTTGGCAAGGTCGAGCAGCGCCTTTAGATCGGCCTGCCGCCTTGGTGACATTTTAGCCTGCTCATAGGCGAGCTGAATGAACCCCTCTTTGCGTGACGCGAAGGACGGTCCCTGGGGCAACCTCAAAAGCACGCGCACGTAGCGGCCGAGTTCCTCATCGTCGATCTCGTCGGGAGAAAGTAACCTCGTGTCGTAGAGCGTATTGCCGAATTTCTCCGTGAAGACCGAGCGGACCCAGTCGGGCGCATCGGACGCCAGCACGGCTTCAATGATATCCAAAATGGGCGGCTCCCGTTCGCCGTAACCGATGTGCGGCGGAGGCTCCCAACGTGCTGGAAAATCATTTCGTTGGTGGGTTGACATTTCGGCAACTGCCTCCCAGATTCGACCGCTCTTCAGGTCCTCATTGACGCGGCGGGCAAGCTGCTGTTTGGGCTGTGTGAGAGGTAGCACGACGATCCAAACCGCCACGGATGCGACCGCAAACAACCGAAGGCCGAGAGACGGCCTTGTCGTGGGCCGCGCATCCGAGAGGGCGAATTTCCATCGCCCACCGTGCCTAATGACCACGGCCGTCGCAAGCAACCAAACCGGCAGGCTCACCACGCAGGCGATACCGACCATGAATGTGACATTGAAGATCGCGATCTCGGCGTCGGTGTGGCTGATGCCCCCCATGATCGAAACAACCGGTTTGGGGACGAAGGCGAGGGCCGCCAGCGCCACCAGATCTGCAAAAAGCAGCACCACCGACCAGGCCGCAAAGGCGCCCGCTCCGAAAAGCGTTTCCACCGCGCGCGTCATAAGGAAGACCCGCCAGGCTGCCACTACGCCGAGCAAAACCAAGTTGCTCATCGTCGCTTCAATTGGCCCGAAAACGCTTTCAACCGGCAGGGCATAGAGCCAAGCCAGGGGCGCGGTCATCCAATACAAGGTCAAAAACCGCAAGTACGCGCGGCCGAACGGCACGTGGTCCATGCGACGCGCTTTGCCGACACCAAATAATAGGCAAAAAAGGACGAACGACGTTCCCAACGAAGCCGCCAACGGCAGTACGAAATGCCACGGTTCCGCCAGCAAGTCGACGCCGTCATATTCCCGCGCCAGCGCCGCTGAAAGCACGAAGAGCAAGCCAATTCCCAGCATGCGGTCGGCCGAGGCCAGCCGCAAAATGGCCTCGTTGTCGCCGCGCAGAAAGCTCCAGAATGTCCGCGTGTCGGGGCCCTCGTGGCTTTGCACATGGCTTGCAACGCTCATGGTCTACGTCCCTTTTTAGTCCTGGATGACTTCCGTTGGTGCCTTGCCTTTCACCCGCCAAATCTGGCCGCGTATATTTCGCCGCCGCGCGACCGCGTCGGGAGCAAACACGACTCGCAGGCAGTCGCGAAAGGCCGTTTCCAGCTCGGCGACATTCAGCCGGTCTGGCCGGTAGGTCACGTCGAACAGCGTGTAGTAGGGCCAGCCTCGATCGGCGAGCAGCCGACCTTCTTTGTATAGTCGGTGCCGAAGCGCCGTACCGGGAAAGGCTGTTTGCAACGTGAGCTGAACGTCGGCCAGGGGCGAGTCGAGGATGAACTCGATGAGCCGGTCGAGGGAGCGTCGCGTTTCGCCGTCGGCTCCCAGGATGAAGCAACCGTTGACCGCGACGCCCGCCTCTTGAATGGCGGTCAGGGCATCAATGATCGTGTTCCAGGCGGTAAGCTTCTCGCCCATACCCGGGTAACGAAAGATCTGGGATTCGAGGCCGACGAGAACCTGCAGGCACCCCGAATTGGCGAGGCGGCGGACCAAATCGGGCGTCTTGCCGATCCGCCAGTCGGCCTCGGTGAAATAACGGACGTTGGCGCGAGTCAGCACATCGCACAACTCGTCAAGATCGCGGTCGCCAGCGAACGTGTTGTCATCGGCCAGCTCAATCAAGGGTTTTGACACCGAGAGCCGTGAGGGGGACGGGCGCGGGAGGATGGCTTTGATGCTGTCCAGCTCACGTTCAATGAGGCTCGCCGGCTTTTCGCTGAATCGGCCCAGCAGGCGGCTTGCCCCGCAGAACTCGCACGCGAGCGGGCAACCACGCTGCGTTTGCACGGTGAAGCGAGCCGGCAAGGGCGAACCAAGCAGGTCGAAGCGCGGCAGCGGCGCCTGAACCAGATTGTAGATGCGCGGTGCGCGGTAGAGTGGCCGCAGTTCGCCGGCCGCGGCGTCGGCCAGGAGGGCTTGCCAGACGGGCTCGCCGTGCCCCACGACGACCGCATCGCACCAGTTGCGGGCCTCCTCGGGACACGCCGTGGCGTGCAGGCCGCCGATCACAGTTCGCAAGCCGGCCCTGCGCAGTCCGGCACAAAACTGATACGCCTCTTCGGCCGAGGCGGTGAGCATCGAGACGGCTACGAGCGTGGGCCGCTGGTCGACGATGTAATCGATTAGTGATTCTCGGCCGACGTCGCCGGCCGGTTGATAGCTGCACGACCAGTCGGGTGGCGTAAGCCCCGCGAGCGTGAGCAGTCCCAAGGCGGGGAGCTCGGCGATGGCGTCCGCACGCTCGCGCAGCCCCGGCAAGCTCATTCCGAGTTCAAGCAGTTCCTGCTCACGAACGCGCAGACCAGTGAACGGGACAAAGGCGACGTGCGGCATAGCGGAACGGGAAGTGAGCGTGATATGGTTGCATTATGCCAAGGCGCTAACGCCGCTCGGCACGAACGAGGACTTTGGCGAAAGGCACGTCGCTAAAGGCGCCGAACAACGGATTGCTTCCGAGCTTGGCGGCGCTGAGGCGCGGTGAAGTCAGGCCGCAGAGAAAACGGGCCAGCGCGCGGGGCTCGCCGAGCACCTCGCGTTTTTCGGCGGCCAGGCTGGCGGCCCGCCGCCAGACTGCCTCGTCGAGCGGCGCTTCGCGGCGGGCCAGTAGCTTCACTGGCCGACGTCCCTTGGTACACCAGGAGCAGTGCCCGCAGGGCCGCGGCAGCTTCTCGCCAAAATGTTCCGCCAAGAGGGCGACCTGGCAGCCGTCGTGACCGGCCAGACCGAGCACTTGTTGCAAGCGGTCGATTTCGCGCCGCTCGCGCTCGAGCAGCCGGCGATGAAGATCATCGCCTAACGCCCGCAAGTCGGCGGGCTTCTTGAGCAGACGATAGGTCTGCCGGGCGCCTTCCGCCCGCAAGTCGATCAGCCGCTGCTCGGCCAGATAGTCGATGGCCCGCAACACGCGGTCGCGAGGCTGGCCGATGGCGGTCGCCGCCTGGTCGAGGTCGATGTGGCACCAGGTCTTCGCCTTGTGCGACTGACGCAAGACGTTGGCCAGGAATTCGCGCCGCTCGCCTTCGAAGCGCGACAGGATTTCGCCGGAGGACTTGAGCGGCAAGAATTTATACCGCGAGTAGAATGGCGTGCCGGCCTGTAAGTAACCTTCCAACTCCAGATAAGTAAGCAGCGTCTGCACGACGAGGATGCGTATATCGTGGTGGCCGGCCAACTCGTAGGTCGAAACGTCAAAATCCCCTGGGTGGGCGAAGACCTCGGCGAGCAGCCCGCCGACGCTCTCGCGGCTGGGCGTATCGCCGTGGGCGAAGTTCTCCAGCGAGCAGAGGTCGTCGGGACAGGCCAGCATCTCGCAGGTCGACTTTTGCCCGTCGCGGCCGGCGCGGCCGATTTCCTGCGAATAATTCTCCAGGCTCTTGGGCAGGTTGTAATGATAGACATAGCGAATGTTTGCCTTGTCCACTCCCATGCCGAAGGCGATGGTGGCCACGACGATGCCCGAGGACGAGTGCATGAACCAGTCTTGCACGGTGGCCCGTTCGTCGTCTTCCATGCCGGCGTGATAGGGCCGGGCGGGCAGACCCGCGTCGGCGAGTTGCTTGGCGACGGTCTCGGCCGTGCGCTGCAGCGTGACGTAAACGATCGTCGGCCCGGGCGGCGATTCGCGCAGCCGGTTGACCAGCAGGGCGTCTCGCTCGGCCGCGGCAATGGGCGTGGTGACCAGCGTCAGATTGGGGCGATAAAAACCGGTGCGTACGGCGCAGGCCGGCATAATCGAGAATTCGCGGCAGACGTCGGCGAGCACCTGCGGCGTGGCGGTGGCGGTGAGCGCCAGCACGCGCTCGGCACGATAGTCTTTGGCAAAGCGGGCCAGCTTCAGGTAATCGGGCCGGAAGCTGTGGCCCCATTCAGAAATGCAGTGGGCCTCGTCGACGGCGAACATGGCGATCTTGGTCCGCGCCATCGACTCGCGGAACCGCTCGTTGTTGAAGCGTTCGGGCGCGACGTACAGCAGCTTCAGGCGTCCCTCGCGGACGCCTTGCACGACGGCCGAAAACTCCTCCGTCGTGAGCGTCGAATCGAGCCGCTCGGCGGCCACGCCGCGGCGCTTGAGCGCGTCGATCTGGTCTTTCATCAGCGCGATCAACGGAGACACGACCAGCGTCAGCCCGGAGAACAGTTGGGCGGGCAATTGATAGCACAGCGACTTTCCGCCGCCGGTGGGAAACACGGCCGCCGACGAGCGGCCAGCCAGCAAGTGGCCGATGACCTCGGCCTGTCCCTGACGAAATTGATCGAAACCGAACTGCCGTTTGAGCAGTTCCTGCGCAGCCGCAAGGTCCATCGGCACGTCTCCTGACCAGAAATGACATGGGGAAACCACCTGCGGTTATAGCGGCGCCACGGGCGAAAGTCACGGATTTTTTATTGGGTCTTTGGAGTGCGGCGATTTATCGCCGCTTTGGCTTGCGGCGGAGCCGCTTTCTTTCGCTGTGTTGGCCGGCGACCAACAACCGGCACGACGAAAAAAGGGTCGCTCCGCGACCGACAAAAGCGGCGATAAATCGCCGCACTCCAAAGGTGATTGCCGCATGGTGCTCGACGCGTTAAACTAAGTTCGACGCTCGTCGTTTCCTTTTCTTGGTGGCCGTCGCCACCGCGCGATCACTGTGGACAGCAAGCTTAAATCGGTCATCCTTCTGGTCGCGCTGACGGCGCCCGCTTACGGCGACGAGGCCGGCCTGCTGGGCAAACAAGTCGTCTTGCGCGGGGAAGTCTTCGGGCTGGCGGCCGAAAAGGCGGAAGATGGCGGCCAACCGATGCGCTTCTATCGGGTTGACCGCGCCGATGGCGAAAGCTGCGATGTGATCGACACGGAAACCGGCGCGCGACGGCACGTCGCTGTAGCCGATTTCGTACCTATTGCCGACGCCATCGCTGAATTAACGCGGCGATTAGAGCTCGAACCGGCGTCAGCAGCCGATTTCCGAGACCGAGGTGCGCTCCGTCAGCGCGGCGACGAAATCATCGAATCGTTCGCCGATTTTGCCGCCGCGTTGCACTTTCAGCCAGCCGATCCGCTGGTCTATCTTTACCAGGCCGCAGCACTCGCGGATTTGCGACTCTATGACCACGCTTTGGCCCGGCTGGCCGAGGCGACGCGGCTGAAGCCAGATTTCGCGCCGGCTAATCACCGCCGCGCAGAGATTTGGCTGCTCCGGGGAGACAATGAGCGGGCCATGACCGAGCTGAACGAAGCGGTGCGCGTCGGCCCCGATTATGCCCCAGCTTACCGGCTGCGAGCGCGGCGCTGGCTGGAACA